>NZ_JBXGGF010000008.1:0-55548 GCF_056854695.1 Mesomycoplasma sp. | reverse complement strand
CAAAAAGAAGAATCAAACAAGGAAAAAGATTCAACTATTTCTGATTCAAAAGAAAAAGTAGAATTAACTCAAGAAAAACCAAATAAAAATCCACAAATTGAACAACAAGAACCTATTAAAAAAGAAGAGACTTTGGAAGAAAAATTGGGGAGAATTGAAACACTTTCTGAAAAAGAAATATTGGAACTCTATGACAATAAGAGTTTAAGTGATGAACAATCCAATAAACTAGATGAAGAATTATTGAAAAGAAAATCAGAATACACAGAAGAAGACAAACAAATGGTTGATGAAAAATTAAAAGTTTTAAACACACTTTGAAACAAACCTTCATCTGAGTTTCTTGAAGATTTGGATAAAAACTTAATAACAACTTCGCAACAAATGGCTTACTTTTTCAAAAATTTACCAGATACTCTAGATCCAAATATTGGTGCTAATTTAGCAACCTTTTACATTCATTCTCAAGAAAAAATTAATCCTCAGTTAACCTCTACTCCAGAAACACGACAAAAATTACTTCAAGAATTACAAGAGCAATTGAAGAAAAAATATCCACAAAATACTCACATTAATGATTATGTAAAAATTATATCTACTGGAGAAAGTGGAACATTAAACTCGCAATAATCTAATAAATTAATTGTTTTAAAAGCCTAAATTTTTTAGGCTTTTTTACATTTTATCTTTATTTTTATAGATTTTTTCAAAACTGATTAATACAAAATTGTTTAAAAAATATAAAAAACATCATTAAATTAAATAATGATGTTTTTGTTAAAAGATATTTGTAAAAATTATTTGATAGTTGCTGTTAAGATTAAAAGACGTACATATTGAGATACAAATGAGAATTCATTGTCATATCAACTAAATACTTTGTATAGTCTTTGTCCTTCAGGGCTAGTAATAATTTTAGTTAAAGTTGCATCAAAAATTGAACCATGACGGTCTCCAACAATATCGGATGATACTAATGGGAAAGTATTATATAGGAATGATTCATTTTCGTATTTTTTCATTGCAGCATTAATTTCTTCAACAGTTGGTTGTTTTTTTAGAACAATGCTTAAGTCAACAAATGAACCAGTTATTACAGGAACACGAAGTGCAAATCCATCCATTTTACCTGAAAGTGAAGGTATAACTAAACCAATAGCTTTTGCAGCTCCAGTTGAAGAAGGAACAATGTTTGCAGCAGCAGCTCTTGCACGACGTAAGTCTGAGTGAGGAGCATCTTGAATTCTTTGATCAGCTGTGTAAGCGTGCACAGTTGTCATATAACCATGGCTAATTCCAAATTCTTTTTCTAGAACATTAACAACAGGTGCAAGCGCATTGGTTGTACATGAAGCCCCTGAAATAATAGTATCTTGAGCAGTTAAAGTATTGTGGTTAACATTGTAAACAATAGTTTTGATGTCATTTCCAGCAGGTGCTGAAATAACAACTTTTTTAGCTCCAGCATCAATGTGTTGTTGAGCAGCTTCTTTTGAAGTAAATCTTCCTGTTGATTCTGCTACAACATCAATTTCTAACTGTTTCCATGGTAATTTTTTAGGGTCTGACTCAGCAAGTGCTAAAATTTTATGTCCGTTAATTACTAAGAAGTTTTTGTTTCCTTCAACTAAGGTTTCAACGCTTCCTTGGAATTGACCATGCGCTGAGTCGAATTTGAATAAGTGAGCTAGAATACTAACATCAGTTAAATCGTTAATAGCAACAATTTGAACATCATTGTTTTTCACTTCTAAAAAACGACGAAGAACTAGTCGACCAATACGACCAAAACCATTTATTGCAATTTTTTTCATCTTTTTCCTTTTTTTCTATAATAATTAAATAATCAAACAAATTTTACCACTTTCCTAAATTTGTTTAAAATAAATAAGTAAAATATTAAACTTAAATTGATAAGGCAGTTTGTTATGGAATATTCAGCAGAAAAATTAAAAGTTTTAAAAGGCCTAGAAGCCGTTAGAAAACGTCCGGGAATGTACATCGGTTCTACAGACTCGCAAGGTTTCCACCATTTGGTTTGAGAAATTTTTGACAACAGTGTTGACGAAGCGCTTGCAGGATTTGCTAATAAAATTTGATTAACCATTAAATTAGATGGTTCAATCGAAGTAGCAGATAATGGTCGGGGAATACCTGTTGACAAACACCAAAGTGGTAAAACTGGAGTTGAATTAGTTTTTAGTGACTTACACGCTGGTGGAAAATTTTCTAGTGATGTTTATAAAAGTGCTGCAGGACTTCACGGAGTCGGTTCTTCAGTTGTAAATGCTCTTAGTTCAAAAGTTGAAGTTTGAGTTTTTCGAGGTCGAAAAAGTTATTTTACAGCTTTTGAAAATGGTGGATATTTAAGTCAACCCACTAAAGAAGTTGACAAAACTCAAAAGCAAGGAACTACTGTTCGTTTTTGGCCTGATTTAAAAATTTTTGGAAAACAGGAATTTGACGCCAATTTAATCGCCCAACGTTTGCGAGAAACTTCTTTTTTGATTTCTAATCTTGAAATTCACTTCAGTGATGAAAGAAGTGGGTTATCTCAAGTTTTTCTAAATAAAAAAGGACTAATTGATTTTATAGAATATTTGGCTCAAGGAAAAAATAAAATTCATGAAAAACCTATATTTTTCAAAGGAAAACAACAAGAAATTGAACTTGAATTTGCATTTTTATATGTTGATGATTCTGATGAAAAAACTTTTAGTTTTGCCAACAATGTTAAGACCAATCAAGGCGGAACTCACATTAATGGTTTAAAAAATGCTTTAATTAGAGCTTTTAATGATTATTCAAGACAAAAAAACTTAGTAAAAAACAAAGTGGAATTTGAATATACTGATATTAAAAATGGGCTTTGCGGAGTTGTGTCATTGCGAATTCCAGAACCAATTTTGGAATTCGTTGGTCAAACTAAAGATAAGCTTAGTACATCAGCGGCCAAAGTTGTTACTGAAGAAGTTATTTATAGTTCATTAATGTTCTACTTGCAACAAAATAAAGAGATTTCAAACAAAATTATTTCACATATAAACCAATCTTATCAAAATAGAATGGAGGAAAAGCAAGCTAAAATTGAAAGCAAAACTAGCAAGTCTGTTTCTAAAGAACAAAAAATTTTATCAGGAAAATTAACACCAGCACAAAGTAAAAAACCTTTTGAAAGAGAATTGTTTTTAGTCGAGGGTGAATCAGCGGGTGGAAGTGCCAAATTAGGTCGCAATCGACTTTATCAAGCTATTTTGCCTTTAAAAGGTAAAATAGTTAATGCTGAAAAAACTAAATTAGTTGATTTGCTTAAAAACGAAGAAATTGTGGCAATCATTAGTGCACTTGGTGCTGGAATTGGAACCAGTTTTAACATTAAAAATTTAAATTATCATAAAATAATCATTATGACGGATGCTGATACAGATGGTGCGCATATTCAAATTCTAATTTTAACTTTCTTTTTCCGTTATTTCAAACCTTTGATTCAAAACGGACATGTCTATATTGCTCAACCTCCTTTATACAAATTAACCTATAAAAATAAAGAAGAAATATACATTTGAGATGAGCAAAAACTTGCTGAATTTTTAAGTCAAAAACCAGGGGCTCAAATTCAAAGATATAAAGGACTTGGGGAAATGAATGCTGCTCAATTATGAGAAACAACTATGGATCCACAAAATCGTTCCTTGATTCGAGTTACAATGGCGGATGAAAATATTATCAAAGATAGAATTTATACTTTAATGGGTGATAGAGCCGACATACGTAAGGAATGAATTGAACAAAATGTAGACTTTTCACTTGAAGATTCTTTTATTAAACAGTTAGGAGAAGAAAAACCAAATTATGAAAAATAATTGACAAGCTGTTATTGATGCATCATTAGAACAGATAGTTGCTGAAAAATTTATTCGATATTCTAAGTATGTTATTCAAAATCGGGCAATTCCAGATGTTCGAGATGGTCTCAAACCTGTGCAACGACGGATTTTATATTCGATGTGAAATTTAGGACTAAAAAAAGACAAACCCTATAAAAAATCTGCTAGAGTTGTTGGGGATGTTATTGGTAAATATCACCCACATGGTGATAGTTCAATTTATGATGCCTTAGTGCGTATGTCTCAAGAGTGAAAAATGAATGTTCCTCTTGTAGACATGCATGGAAATAAAGGTTCAATTGATGATGATCCAGCTGCAGCAATGCGTTATACAGAAACTCGTTTAGAAGAAATTAGTAATGATTTATTAGAACTTATTAGCAAAAATGTTGTTAGTTGGACGCCAAATTTTGATGATAGTGAAAAAGAACCAACTGTTTTACCCACAATTTTTCCTAATTTATTAGTTAATGGTGCTATTGGAATTGCTTCGGGATTTGCAACCGATATTCCGCCACACAACTTAGGCGAAGTTATAGATGGTTGTATAGCAATGCTAAACAATCGTGATATTTCAATTGCAGAACTTGGTTCAATTATTCAAGGACCTGATTTTCCAACAGGTGGAATTATATATGGAAAAGAAGGTATAAAAGATGCTTTTGCAACTGGTAAAGGTCGTCTAACTTTAACAGCAAAATATGAAATTATTGAAGATAAAAATCAAAGAATTATTCAAATTAGTCAAATTCCTTTTGGAATTGCTAAGGCAAATTTAATTCGTCAAATTGATGATATCAAATTTGAACAAAAAGTCTATGGAATCAAGGAAGTTGTTGACCAATCAGATAGAAATGGTATTTTAATTAATGTAGAATTAGAAACTGATGCTAACATTGATTTAATTATTAATTATCTTTTACAAAAAACTGATTTGCAAATTTATTATTCATACAATAGCATCGCAATTTGTGATAATTCACCAAAGTTGCTTTCAATCAAGCAACTAGTTGGTTATTATTTAGACCATCTTGAAAAAATCAAATTCTCAGAATTGGAATTTGATTTTGCTAAAAATGAGAAAAAATTAGAAATTACTAAAGGTTTTTTAAGAGTTGCTGATATTACAGATGAGGTTATTAAAGTTATTCGAGCATCAGATAATTCTAAAGCTGGAGTTATTGCTGATCTTATTAAGTATTTTCAATTTAGTCCTCTTCAAGCTGAAGCAATTGCTCAAATGCGTTTGTATAGATTATCAAAAATTGATCAACAAATGTTTTTAAAAGATAAAGAAGAACTTGAAAACACTCTTAAAAAACTTCAACTTTTAATCAATGATAAAGAAGAATTTAAAAAATATTTAATTGAACTTTTATTGTCTGTTAAAAGTAAACATCAAAGACCACGTTTAACTCAAATTGTTGACAAAAATTTGAATGTTAAAATTAATTATGATGAACTTGTTAAAGAAGAATTTTTCTTTTTTGGTATTTCAAAAAATGGTTTTTATAAAAAAATGTCTATAAAAACTAACATAATTGAAGAAATCAGTAAGTTTCCAGTTGCAGAAAAAGATTTTTTAATTTCGCTTGATGCTGTTAGTTCAAAAGATAAAATTTTTCTCATCACTAACCTAGGAAACCTAATCACACTTTTGCCACATGCACTAGAGGAGAGTCAACTTAAGCAATCAAGTATTGATCTAAAAACTAAATTAGCTTTTGGACATAATGAACACATTATTGCAGCTATTCCTATTTCTAATATTGATAATCAATCATTAATTTTAGTAAGTTTAGCTGGTTTGGCTAAACGTGTTTCATTAGATAATTTTGCAAGTTACAAACATAACAAAATTACAAATATTTTCAAACTAAAAGACAACGATGAATTAATCAGCTGTCATTTAGGTAAAAATAATGCTAATATTGCAATTTTTACTTCTTTAAATCGTGGTTTGAAGGTTAGTGAGATAGATGTGCCAATTTATGGCAAAAACTCAACTGGTGTGCGCTTAATTAATTTGCGAACAAATGAAAGTATTTCTGGAACTACTTTGATTTTTGAAGATGAAAAGATTCTAATTTTTGATCATTGATCAAGATTTGAACAACTTTTACCAGGAAACATTCTTTTTGGTCAACGTGGAAGTGCGCCTAAAAAAATAGAGACTAATCTGGATTTTTCCAAACCAATAATGAGTGTCTCTACTTTTAATTCTAATTTTGGAATTTTTGATTTTAGTAACATAATTAAGATTTATAATATAAATGAAGTCACAAGTCTAAAGGCAAGTTCTAAAAAATGTTATAAAATTTTAAGGTTACCTGCAAAAATTGAATTAAAAAATGAAGTAAAATCTGAACTAAAGGTTGATACAAAAACTAAAACAAATAATAAAACAAAAGAAAAAATAGAACAAAAAGTTCAAAAAGCAACCAAAGGTGATGATGAGCAAAATAAAGTTTTTAATTTTGATGAAGCTCTGCAAAGAGCTAAAACCAAATTGCAACAGGTTAATGAATTAGACATCGATGCATTACTTAAAAAATTTGAAGAGGATGAATAATATGGATAAAAATTTTTATAAAAATTCATTAAATATTTTCACAACCGATTTTTCAATGAAGGCGGAACTAACTAAAAAACAAGAGTTATTTCGTCAATTTTGAAATGAAGAAAAAATTTACAAAAAAGCTTTAGAAAAGAACAAAAAAAACACAAGTTTTATTTTGCATGATGGGCCTCCTTATGCAAATGGTGATATTCATATTGGTCATGCTTTAAACAAAATTTTAAAAGACATTATTGTTCGTTATAAAACTTTGTCAGGATTTTATACACCTTTTGTGCCAGGTTGAGATACTCATGGTTTGCCTATTGAAAACAAAGTAACTAGTGAATTTGGTAAATTATCTGCAATTGAATTGCGTAAGCAAGCAAATGATTTTGCAAACAGTCAAATCCAAAATCAAATGAAGCAATTTAAAGAGTTAGATTTATTTTGTGATTTTGAACATTTTTATCAAACAAATGATAAAAAATACGAAGCTAAACAACTTAAATTATTTAAAAATATGGTTGAAAAAGGCTTGATTTATCGAGGTTTGAAACCTGTTTTTTGGTCCCCAAGTAGTCAAAGTGCGCTTGCTGAAGCTGAAATTGAATATTTCGAACACAAGTCACCTTCAATTTTTGTTGCTTTCGAAGTTAGTCAAAGTAATAATTTTGTTTCTAAGGGTGACAAACTTATTATTTGGACTACAACTCCTTGGACATTGGTGGCAAATTCTGGAGTTGCAGTTGGTGCGGATTTTCAATATCTTCGTTTTGAATATGAAGGTAATTTTTACATAGTAGCTTCTGAACTTTTTGACAAACTAGTTGATTTATTTAAATGAAATAGTGCTAAAATAGTTCAACAATTTATAGGAAAAGATTTGGTTGGCCTTAATTATTTCCAACCAATTTCTAAAGTCGTTTGTCCTGTTGTTTTAGGACATCATGTTACTTTGGAATCAGGGAGCGGACTTGTACATATGGCCCCTCTTTTTGGTGAAGATGATTTTTGAATTGGAAAAGATAACAATTTAGAAATGATTATGCATGTTAACAATGATGGAACTTTCAATGAAATTGCAGGCGAATTTGCTGGTTTGTTTTATGAAAAAGCCAGTGAAAAAATTTGTGAATTTTTAACTAACCAAAATTCACTAATCAAACAAAGTTGAATCACTCACTCTGTGGCTCATGATTGAAGAACTAACAAACCTGTCATTTATCGTGGAACTCCACAATGATTTGTATCAGTAGAAAAACTTAAAAGTGGAATTTTAGAAGCTGTTGAGCAAGTTGAATTCCCTGAAGAATGACTGAAAAAACGTTTGTTTAAAATGATTTCAGGAAGAAAAGATTGAATTATTTCTCGCCAACGTTCTTGAGGTGTCCCAATCATTATTTTTTATGATGAGCAAGGAAATCCTATTTTAGATAAACCAGAAATTTTTGATTATGTAATCAATTTAGTGGCTGAACACGGAAGTAATATTTGATTTAAAAAAGAAGTAGACGAACTATTGCCAACTGAATTTAGAGGTTTGAATTGAACTAAAGAGAACAATATTTTAGATGTTTGGTTTGACTCAGGTTCTAGTTTTATGGCTGCTGATCTACAAGGCCAAAAAGTTCCTTATGACCTTTATTTAGAAGGTTCTGACCAATATAGAGGTTGGTTTAATTCTTCATTAATTAATTCTTATATTTACTATGGAAGTGCCCCTTATAAAAAACTTTTATCTCACGGATTTATTGTTGATGGCAATGGCAATAAAATGTCTAAATCCAAAGGAAATGGAGTTAGTCCACTTGAAATTATTTCCAAATATGGAAGTGATATTTTGAAATTATGAGTAGCTAATAGTGAATATTTTAATGATGTTTTCTATTCAGAAAAAATCTTAGAGCAAAATATTGAGGTTTACCGAAAAATTCGCAATACTATTCGTTTTTTAATTAATAATTTAGTTGATTATAAAGATGATGATTTTGCTCGCGAAGGAATTCATGCATTTATTGCAAATCGCATAAATTTACTTAAGAATAATGTTATTAAATTTTATGAAAGTTATCGGTTTGTCCGTGTTGTTAAAGAAATTAATAATTTTGTTGTCGATTTGTCTAACTTTTATCTTTCAATTACAAAAGATAGTTTGTATGCAGATAGCAAAGATAATTTAAATCGAAGAGCAATTCAAAAAAATCTCTATGAAATTTTAAATGTTTTAGCAATAGCGTTAGCACCAATCTTGCCAATCACAGTTGAAGAAGTTTATAAATTTATTAACAAAGAAAATAAAAAAGAGTCTATATTTTTAGAAGAGTTTTTCAAATCAGCTCATTTTGATGAAAAACTTGAAGAACAATGAAATGAGTTTTTTGTTCTTAAAGATACTGTTTACAAACTTGTTGAATTAGCAATCCATAGTGGCCAAATCAAACGTTCAAATGAAGCTCATGTGGAAATTGAAACAAAATCTGAATTTATCAAATCTCTTGATTTACAAACACTTTTGATGGTTGGGAAAGTAACTTTTGGTTCAGAATTTAAAGTTAGCCAATTTGAGTCATCTAAGTGTCAACGTTGTTGAAACCACTTTGATAATGCAGAAGGCAATTTATGTTTACGTTGTTTGGGTTTTTTGAAGGATTATAGTGAACAAAGTTAATTTAATCAATAAGATCACAAACAAAGTTAAAGTTAAATTTCAAGAGCAAATTAGAAAACTAGGCAAGAAAAGAATTTTTATAAATATAGTTATTTCATTTATAATTGTTTTAGTTTGTCTTTTGATTGATCAATTGAGCAAAAATTTAGTTTTTAGTGACAGTCAATACAAAAATTCAGAATTAGCACAACAGTATGACTGGGGTTTTATAGGTTTTAGACCTTTCTTACACTATGGAGTAACTACTAAAATTAATGATTTAATCGGCTTTGAAGGTATCCATATTTTTGCTTTTGCATTAACGGTTTTTTTGTTAATTTCCATTCCTTTTTCAAAACGTTATGCATATGTATTTTTTTTCTCTATTTTATTGGCGGGTAATTGAGGAAATGAATTAGACCGATTTATTAATAATAATGGAGTTAAAGACTTAATATTTATTCCTTATCGAGATAATGGAACCTTTAATTTTGCAGATGTCTTTATTTTTTTAGGACCATCCGGGTTTGCTTTGAGTTATTTTATTGATTATATTTTGGAGAAATATAAAAATTCAAATAGTAAAAAAAGCACAAACAATTCTAATCAAGTTGATAATTTTAATTTAAATAATTTTGAATCAGACAAAGAATAAAATAGAAATTTTGTTTAGAACATTCTTGTTTTTTTAAAAAATAAATAAATAAATAATTTAATATTAAAATAATTCATTTTTTATTAAAGGATATAAACTATTATAAAAAACTATAATTCATTTAAATTATTTTAAAAGAGGTCAAATGAAAATTATTATTGGACTAGGAAATCCAGGAGATAAGTATAAAAATACACGCCATAATGTTGGTTTTATGGTTGTTGATGCACTTGCAGAAAAACTAAATGTTCAATTTGATCACAAATTAAAAACTGGTGTTTATGCAAAATACCAGGATTTAATCATTGCTAAACCTTTAACATATATGAATAATTCAGGCTTTTTTGTTGCAGAACTTTTAAATTTTTATAAAGAAAATATTAAAAATGTTGTAGTGGTTTATGATGATTTAGATTTTCCAGTAGGACAAGCTGTAATGAGAATAAAAGGTTCATCAGGGGGGCAAAATGGAATGAAGAGTATTATTGAACAAGTCGGCACCACTGAAATTAAAAGATTAAAAATTGGCATAGGACGTGAAGGTGATGCTGCTTCTTATGTTTTATCTCTTTTTAGTCAAGAGCAAAAAAATAAAATAAACAAGGTAATAAATCAAGCTGTTGAAATTTTAATGTTTTATTATAGTAATAATTTTTCATCAGCAATTGAAGTTTTTAATGTCAACAAAAATAAAGCCTAAATTCTTATTAGCTGTTAGCGGTGGGCCAGATTCAATATTTTTATTAAATTTGTATAAAAACAAAAATATTGTTGTTGCTTTTGTTAATTATAATATGCGTGAACAAGCTATTAAAGAACAAAATTATGTATTTGAATTTTGTAAAGAAAATAAAATTCCTTGTGAAATTTTGAGCATTTATATCGATAAAAATAAAGGTAATTTTCAAGATTTAGCCCGAAAAGCTCGTTATAAGTTTTTTGCAAAAATATACAAAAAGTACAATTGTAATTATTTATTAACTGGCCACCACAAGGATGATTTTATTGAAACAGTAATGTTGCAAAAAAATAAACACAAAATAGTTAATTATTGGGGAATTGCACGTAAAAGTAAAAATTTTGGAATGCAAATTTATAGACCTTTAATTAATAAAAAATTTAAAAATCAAATTATCAAATTTTTAAAAAACAATAATATTAAATTTTTTGAAGACCAAACTAATTTTGAACCAATATATGAACGCAACAAAATACGAGCTGATTTTGCAAAAAAATCTATATTTTACAAACAGTTTTTTTTGTGAAAATACCAATTTTTAAACTTTTTTAAAAAAACTCGCTTACTATGGTGGGATTTTCAGTTAATTAAGTGAGAAAAAACTAATTATAAGTGTGTTTTTTTAAATAAAATTAAACAAAAAAACACACTTATCTATTTTTTTATACAAAAGAATTTTGAAAATATAAATTTAACTGAAAATAAAATTCAATCTATCATTGATTTTGCACTTGGGGCTAAACCTAATGGTATTTTTCTTTTAGATTCAAATAATTCAATTATTAAAAAACATAATTTTTTGTTAAAATCTAGTAAAATTTTAGACCTAGAATGTGAAAGCTTAAATAACAAGGAGAACAATGAAACTTAAAAATAAAATGAAGCGACCATCATATGCTTTATTGATCACAATAATTATTGTGGTTGCATTAATTGCATACTTGTTGTATCAATATTTAGCTCCTCGCTTTGAAGTAAAATCTTTATCTTATTTTGAAGAACGACTTATTGCCAATGCTAAAAGCACAAATGATAATAACTTTTTTTGATTTGTAGGTTTAGACTCTACAAACTTTCGAATTAATATTATTGAAGACCAAGGTGGTGTAATTCATAATTACACAGTTATTACTCCGCCATCATATATTAGCAAACTTCAAGGTGTTTCATCATTACCACTCAGTGAAGACATTTTGAATCAATTGGGTGGTCAAAAAATTAATAGTTATCTAGAGTTGCTTCAACTTGGAACAAAAACAGGTGAAGATTCATCATTGAGTTTTTTATCTTCACAAGACGAATCTTCACTTAAATATTTAAGAGATTTAAGAAATGGTTTTGCATTAGCAAAAATTAATTTTGATTTAGAAAAATTAAAATCAGAAATTATCAATTATGCACCTCGAACACCTAGTTTTTTTGATAGCTACATATTTCCGTTGTTACCTTCATTAATTTTTGTTGGTATTTTGTTATGAGGAAGTCTTAAAATTGCTCAAAAAACAGGAAGTGGTGGAAACTTTTTTAATCCAGGAAAAAACCAAGCTATTCGCATTAATAAATCAAACAAAAAATTTTCTGATATTGCAGGTAATGCTGAAGTGAAAGAAGAAATTGTTGAGTTTATTGATTATTTAAAAAATCCTGCCAAATACGCAGCTGCTGGTGCAAAAATTCCAAAAGGAATTTTACTTGGTGGCCCTCCAGGAACAGGAAAAACTTTACTTGCAAAGGCAACAGCTGGGGAAGCTGGTGTACCATTTTTCTTCATTTCAGCTTCTAACTTTGTTGAGTTATATGTTGGTGTTGGAGCAAAAAGAGTACGTGAGTTATTCAAAGATGCACGGGCAGCTGCTCCTGCAATTATTTTTATTGATGAGCTAGATGCAATTGGTCGTTCTCGTGGATCGGGGATTGGTGGTGGAAATGATGAACGTGAACAAACTCTCAACCAAATGCTTGTTGAAATGGATGGAATGGTTGAAAATTCAGGTTTATTAGTTATTGCTGCAACAAACCGTAGTGATGTTTTAGACCCAGCTTTACAACGTCCAGGTCGATTTGACCGTTCAATTACAGTTAACTTACCAGATGTTAAAGAGCGTGAAGAAATTTTAAGACTACATGCAAAAGGTAAAAGAATTTCTAAAACTGTTACTCTTGAAAATGTGGCCCGTAGAACTCCTGGTTTTTCAGGAGCCCAACTTGAAAACATCATTAATGAAGCGACACTTCTTTCAGTTCGTGAACAAACTGAAGTTATTACTAGTCAACAAATTGATGAAGCTATTGATCGTGTAATCGGTGGACCTGCAAAGAAAAATCGTGTAATTACTGAAAAAGAAAGAATTATGGTAGCCTACCACGAAGCTGGTCATGCTGTTGTTGGTATTCGTTTAGGTTCATCTGTTAAAGTTCAAAAAATTACTATTGTACCTCGTGGGCAAACTGGTGGATACAACTTAATGATTCCAGAAGAAGAAAAATACAACTCATCTAAAACAGAATTGTTAACTTCTATTGCCACTTTTATGGGTGGTCGTGCAGCCGAAGAAGTTATTTATGGCCCTGAAGAAATTTCAACAGGAGCGGCTAACGATATTGACAAAGCAACTAAAATTGCACGTCGAATGGTAACTGAATTTGGAATGTCATCACTTGGTCCAATTCAATATGAGCAAGATTCAAGTTCCCCATTTTTAGGTCGTGATTATATGAAAAATACTTCATTTTCTTCAAAAGTTGGTCACGAAATTGATATTGAAGTTCGCAAATTTATTTCAGATGCTTATGAAAAAGCACGTGAAGTTATTAAACAAAATTTAAAACTTCTTGAATTAATTAAAGACACACTATTAGAAAAAGAAACCATAGTTTATGAAGAAATTCAACAACTTGCAACAACTTTAGAACCTCTTCCAAAAGTTGAACAAGCAAGTTTAGAACGTGTTAACGCCAAAGATGTTTTAAATGAACTAATGGGTGAAGATACTCTTGAAACTAATGCACAAGTAGATGGAAATGAGTTAGATGGTTCAGACTCTAATAATAATTAGTTCTTTGAAAGAATAATTTGAATTTTACAAACTAAAGCAAATAGATCTAAAACAACTAGATAATTTAAAAATAAGATGGAAATCTTATTTTTTTATGTATGTAAAAGAGGTTTAATATGGAAAAAGTTAACGATCAACAACAAGTTCGTTTAAATAAATTACAACAATTACAAAAACACAATGTTGCTTATTTACAATCTAAATTTACACATGATGATTGAAATAAAATTTATAACAAATACCAACAAATAGAAGCTCAAGAACTAGTTGATTTAAAAATAATAGCTAGTTTTGCTGGTCGTTTGATTGCGCAAAGAGGTCCGTTTTTAGTAATTTTAAGCAATGGAGAACAAATTCAGCTTTATATTGATAAAACTTCAAATCAAAGCTTACAAAGTCAGTTATTTTTACAAAATTTAGATTTGGGAGATATCATTGAAGCTCAGGGTGTTTTGTTTAAAACAAAAACAGGGCAACTGAGTTTAAAAGTTAAAGAATTTGTTTTGCTCACTAAAGCACTCAAACCTCTACCAGATCAGTATTACGGTTTAAATGATGCAGAGGATAAATATCGTAAGCGCTATTTAGATTTATTAGTTAACCCAAAAACTCGTCAAACTTTTATAACACGTAGTAAAATTATTTCATTAATACGTTCATTTTTCGACAACCAAAATTACCTAGAAGTCGATACCCCTTCTTTGCAATCTATTTTAGGCGGAGCTAGTGCAAAACCTTTTATTACTCACTACAATGCCTTACATAGAGATTTTTATTTAAGAATTGCAACCGAAATTCCACTTAAAAAACTTCTTGTTGGTGGAATTGATAGAGTTTATGAAATTGGTAAAATTTTTCGCAATGAAGGTGTTGATTCAACTCATAATCCAGAATTCACTTCTATTGAATTTTACCAAGCATATGCTAATCTAGAAATTATGATGGATCAAACCGAAAATTTATTTTCTTATTTATTTACCCATTTAGGTATTGAACCTAAATTGCAATTTGGTAAATATGAAATAGATTTTAGTCAAAAATTTGCACGACTAGACATGGCTAGTGCGGTTAGTGAATTAATTGGTCAAAATATTAATGAACTAAACTTTGTTGAAATTAAAAAAATCGCTGATGAAAAAGGTGTAAAAAGTGCCAACTTCTTTAATAAAGGGCACATTATTGCTGAACTTTTTGCTCATTTGGTTGAACCAACTTTAATTCAACCTACTTTTGTAACTGGTCATCCAATTGAAATTTCTCCACTTGCAAAAAAAATAAGTAATGAGTCTTCTTTCACACAACGTGCTGAATTATTTATAGCTGGTAAAGAATTTGCCAATATGTTTAGTGAATTAAATGATCCATTTGATCAACTTGAACGTTTTGAAGCTCAAATAGCTGAGAAAAACTTAGGTAATGACGAAACTAGCGAAGTTGATCATGAGTTTGTCGAAGCTCTAACTTATGGAATGCCACCAGCTGGTGGGTGTGGAATTGGAATTGATAGGTTGGTTATGTTATTAACTAATAATGAATCTATTCGTGAAGTTATTTTATTTCCACAATTAAAAAATAAAAAACAACAAGGATAATTATGAAACTTTTTTTTGCTTTTGATTTGGATGGAACACTACTTGATCATCAAAATTTTATTCATCCAAAAACAATTAGTGCACTTCAAAAAACCAAAGAGCAAGGTCATGTTTTAGCTATTGCAACAGGTCGTGGTTTAAGTGCAACTCTAGAAATAGCAAACTCCTTTCCTTATTTTGATTTCTTAATCGCTAATAATGGAACACTGATTTATGATTATCAAAATAAGCAAGTTTATAACAATGGAGCAATTGAAAGTGAAATTGTTTTAGAAGTTTTAAAAGATTGTCAAACTACTAATTCTATTTGCTCACTTAGTTCTGCTAATCAATTGTACAAATTTGCCCCTGAATCAAATTATGATTGATTAAAAAATCAACATATTATGGATATTAATGCTTATAAAGATATTAATATTTATGAAATTGGCAAAGTGCTTGAATCTGAAAATATTACTCAAATTTCTTTTAGAAATCAAGAAGATAAAATTACCGATTTACACAAAAAATGGTCAGCACAATTACTTAACAAATACAAAACAACAATTACTAATCGCATTTTTTTAGACATAAATCCACTTAAAGTAGACAAGTGAGAAGCCCTTAAATTTGCATTAGTTAAATCAGGGCTAAATAACCAACATTTAGTAACTTTTGGTGACAGTTCCAATGATTATGAGATGATTAAGAATGCTAGATTAGGTTATGCAATGGGTGGATGTACACCAGATATTGCTGAAATTGCCACTAAAGTTATTGGCTCTTGCACTACTGATGCAATTGGAAACCAAGTTGAATACATTTTAGAAAATAAAGAGAAATTATTTTAAAAAATAAACTAAAATAATAAAAAACCTAGACAAAGTTTGTGTCTAGGTTTTTTAATTCATCATTAACTTGCTAATTTACTTTGAACTAGACAAATTAGGATTTAGAATAACCCACTTACCTGTTTTGGCACTACCTACATATTTAATATTTTTATTTTTTGTTAGACTTCTAATATCTCTTTTAATTGTAGCAATTGAAGCACTGGCAATTTGATTTTGTAATTCAGAAATTGTTATATTTGTGTTTTTTGATATTAAATCAATAATCTTACTAAATCTTAAATAAATATCTAATTGTTTGTTTGGAGTTTCAGTATCATTAATGTTTCTTTGAGTATCATTTTTATCACTTTGAGTATCATTACCTAGTTTTTGAGTATCATTTTTATTGATTTCGCTATCATTGCTTAGTTTTTGAGTATCACTTTGAGTATAATTTTTATTGATTTCAGTATCATTAATGTTTCTTTGAGTATCATCAATATTTCTATTAAATAAATCTAATTTAACAAAATTAGAATCAATTATGTACTTGGGTTGTTTATTAAAATTTGAATAACTTTCAAAAATTCTTCTAACTCCAGCTCCATAATTTTCAATTATTCCAATTTTATTTAGTATATCAACAATTATTTGATTTCTTCGACCTGATACTCCATATTTTAAAGATTCAAGCGTCAAACCATTTGGTAAACCACCAGAAGAAAAAATAGATACTCTATCATCAAAAAATTCAATTTTAATTTCTCCATTAAAACTTCAATCACAATGACAAAAACAATTAACAATAGCTTCTCGCAATGCAACTTCTGGAATATCATGAATTTCCTGCCTGCTTGCTTCGCCTGAAATCAAAACTTTTTTGCGATTTGATAATTTCGCAAAATGAATAATTTCTTCTAGTTGCTTTAAAATAGAACCTTTAAATTCTTTTTTATCTAAAAACACATTTACTGTTGTTCCTTGGTAAACAGCAAATTTGCTTATTTTAGGATTTTGATCACTAAAAAGCAAAGCAGCATTATTATAATTTCCATCTATGTCTTTGAGTGATAGTCTAATCAAATCAAATGGAATTTGTTTTGATTTGAAATAATTTTCAAGATAATTAAAAGTTAAATTCTTCTCAGAAATATTAACTTTTTCAAAAGGAATTTGACTATACGAAATAAACATTTGTCTTATTTCTTCACTACTAGCCAATCTTTTTGAACTAGCAACCCTTATGTAAACACCTTTGCCATTAAAGCCATCACCATCTTTAAAATAATAGGGTTTGTTTCGCCCTTCTTGAATTGTTATTCTAAAAGGAATTTTATTAGGAAAAATTTTTATTAAGCTTCGAGTATCTAAGTTAAATCCATCATTAATTCAATTTGTTAGAATTTCATTTCAACTATTAGATTTTTCTTTTATGATTTTCTCATCAATTTTGCCAGAATCATCTACACCTAGAAGAATTTCCCCACCTTTGGTGTTCAAAAAAGCAACAATTTCCGCTTTAAATTGACTTGCTTTTTTAGGTAAATCTAACTTATATTCTGTTCTTGAATCTTCCATAATGTATTCTCTATGTTTTATAAATTATAATTTAAAAAAGCATATTTTGCCTTTAAATTCCTATGTTTTTAGCTGAAAAATGGCTAAAAAATATTATAATTATTAATTTAAAAGTTTGGAGGTTAATAAGATATGATACCAAATGGTTTTGAAGGTAAATATGCCTTTAAAGAAGGTGAAGCTATTGGTTCACTTTTTATTGGTAATTTTGAAGTGCCAATTTATGCTTTTGTTATAGTTTTGGGAATGATAGCTTCAATTATTACCATCGCTTTCTTTTGGAAACGCGAAGGTTATAAACTAGATCATTTTTACACTTTAGTTGCAATTACAATTCCAACTTCTATAATTGGAGCACGTTTAGGATTTATTGTTGAGCGTTTAGTTGTTGGTGACATTGCACATTTAGCCCATTGATATAATCCGCGAGAAGGTGGAATGTCAATTCAAGGTGGTGTGTTCTTGCCAACTATTGCCAATTTAATTTATGCATATTATAGAAGAAAAGATTTTGATTGACGTAAAGCTTTTAGCTTTATTTTACCAGCAGTTTTAATTGGGCAAGCCATTGGTCGTTGAGGAAATTTCACTAACCATGAAGTTTACGGAAAAATGGATGAAACTGGTTCTACAGTAAATTGACTTGGAAGTTTTATTCGTGACAATATGTATATAACAGATAGCAATGGCAGCACTGGTTTAAGAGTCCCTTTATTTTTCTATGAGTTTTTAACATCACTGTTTGGATATATAATCTTAGTTTGAGTGTTTAACCTATTTTCATGATTAAAACCTGGAACAACAGGAGCACTATATATTATTTACTACGGAATTGTTAGAAGTTCTATGGAATTCTTGCGAGAAGAAGCCTATGTATACTATTTTGTTTTATCTGTTTTAATGATTATCATAGGTCTTTTATTGTTTGTGCGCTTCCAATTTTTTGCAAATTACACTTTAGAATGAAAAGATAAGTTTAAATTTAAATTAGTTTACAAGCAAAGATATACAAAATCTATAGAAAAAAAATGGGGCATTAATTGAACTCGTTGAAATAGAATTAAAAATAATAGTGAAAGTAGTGATACAATTCAAACTGCTATTTAGCATAAATAAATAAATTTAAAGGAGTAAATATGAAACAATATGATGTAATTATTATAGGAGCTGGTCCAGCTGGCTTAACAACAGCTCTTTATGCTTCTAGAGGTAATTTGAATGTTTTAATTTTAGAAAAAGGGGCACCAGGCGGTAAGTTACCTAGTCAATCTAAAATTGAAAATTGACCTGGAGATGAAACCATCGAGGGTGCTCAGCTTGCACTTCGAATGTACAAACATGCTTTAAAATTTGGAGCTAGTCACTTATATGGTGAAGTTTCCAATATTGAATCAAAAGGTGAATTTGAACACTATGTTTATACAAGTGATGGTGAAGTTTACCAAGCCAAATCTGTTGTTGTAGCAACAGGGATGGTAGAAAGAAAACCACTAGACATCAAAAACTTTTTAGATTTTGAAGGTCGAGGGGTTTCTTATTGTGTTATTTGTGATGGTCCTTTTTATAGTGGCAAACCATCTGTGATTATTGGTGGTGGAAATTCAGCCGTTGAGGAAGGTTCTTTTTTAGCTTCTATTGCTTCAAAAGTTCATATTTTAGTTCGTGATGGAGCTTTTAATGCTGAGAAAAAATTGATTGAGGAATTAGTTTCTAAAGAAAATGTTGAAGTTCATTTTAACACTAAAGCTTTGGAATTAAAAGGTGATGAAAATGGATTGCAAGAAGTTGTTGTTGAGAAAGAAGGGCAAACATTTTCAATTAAAACTTCATCATTATTCCCATATATTGGTTTTTTACCAGCTACCAAGTTTTTAGTTAATCACAATACCTTAAATAAACAAGGTTTTGTTATTGTTGATCAGTATTGTGAGTCTAAAACTAAGGGTATTTATGCAGTTGGAGATGTTATAGAAAAAGACATTCGTCAAATAGCAACTGCTGTTAATGATGGTGCTATTGTTGGAAAAATTTTAACTAATAGAATTTCATCTTAAATAAGTTTTAATATAATAAAAAGCAACTAATTTATAGTTGCTTTTTATTATTAACTAAATATTGAAAATTAAATAATTTTATTTTATTGTAAAATAATACTATCAAAAAAACAAATAAGTTTTTGATATTAAATTCTTAATTAGAAAAAATAAAAAACACAAATAATACTATTTGTGTTTTTTATTGAATATTAATTTTAATTAATTATTAGTGTGCGTATTTTAAACCTAATGCATTTAAAATAGTTTGAATAATAAAGTTAAATGGTTTGTTGAAGTGTGGTAAGAAGTAAAAGTCTGATAAAGCAATTTCTGGCAATGTCATTCCACGTTGGATTGCAAGTGATAAGAAGTAAATTGCTTCAGTGTGATTGAATGCATGTCCATATGAACCAATTTGCGCTCCTAAAAGTTTAAGAGTTTTACGGTCATAAGTAATTTTAAATCAAACTTTAGATTTGTGTTGCATAAATTCTGGACGGTCAAAGTCTTCTAGGTATTCTGTTGCAATATCACTAATTCCGTTTAATTCACATCCTTTTGAAGTATACCCTGTTGATGCAAAGTTAAATCCGAATACACTAATTGCATTTGTTCCAACATAACCTGGGAATTTAATGTTAGTGTTGCCAGCAGCACTAAATGCTGCAACAATTCCTGATTTAACAGCATTAGTTGCTAGTGCAATGTGAGCATGCTCACCAGTAACATTGTGTTTCATTGAAGCTGAATCACCAATTACATAAACATCTTTGTCAGTTAAACTTCTTTGGTATTCATCAACTTTAACTGCACCATTTCTTGTTTTTTCAAATCCTTCTAGTAGTTTTGTATTTGGAACAAATCCAATTGATAAAATAACAAGATCAGCTTCGTAAAGCCCTTTGTCAGTTTTAACAGCCGCAACTTTTTTACCATCTGCTTGTGCAATAAATTTTTCAACTTTTTCACCAAGAGCTAGTTTGAGCCCATCGTAACGCATTTTTGATTCCATTTTGGAAGTGAATTCTTCATCAAAATAGTTTGAAATAACTCTTTCTTGCATATCAACTAAAGTGGTATTTTTACCATTTAGACAAAACGCTTCAGCTAACTCAACTCCAATGTAACCAGCTCCGATAACAACAACATTTTTGATTTCTGGATCATTTAATTTTGCTCTAATTTCTTTAGCATGAGTAAAAGTTTTAGAAATTAAAATGTTTTGTAAGTCAATCCCTTCAAATGGAGGAATAATAGGTCATGTTCCACCTGCAAACACTAATTTGTCATAAGTATCAGTAAAGGTTTTACCTGTAACAAGATCTTTAACTTCAACTGTTTTTTTAGCACGGTCAATTGAAATTACATCGTGTTGTAATTTGGTTTGAATTCCCATACGTGATAATTGCTCAACATTTGAGTAAAATAAACCATTTGGGTCTTGGAATTCACCACGTACTCAAAGTGCAATTCCACATCCTAAAAATGAAATATCAGTGTTACGATCATAAGCAACAACTTCAGCTTGAGGATGAATTGTTTTAAGAGTTCTTAAAAAAGATGTACCAGCGTGATTGGCACCAATAGATATAATTTTCATGAAATTACGCTCCTTAAATAATAATTAATAATTATACCAAATTATAGTTGTGATAACTATGAAAAATAAGTGAAATTATTCAAAAATAATTATTGTTTTCTTGTAAAATTAAACCTTTATTCTAGAAAGTAAAAAAATTGCAGCGGTTTCTGCTCTTAGTATTGTTTTTGTCAATCTAATTGTTTTGAAATCTGAAATCTTAGCAAGTTGAACTTCATTATCACTAAAGCCACCTTCGGGCCCAACTAAAAAAATGGTATTTGTGGGAAAAAGTGTATTCAAATTCTCTTTTTCTACTTTTTCATGAGCAATAAATTTGTGTTCTATGTGTTGATATTTGTTCAATAAATCCTTGAGTTTTATAGGGTTTTCTATTATTGGCACAATATTTCTAAAAGATTGTTGAGCTGCATGAAGAGCAATTTCTTCTCAGCGTTTTATTTTGCTTTCAATATTATTGATTTTAATCTCACAATGCTCACTTATAAAAGGAATTATTTTTGTAACACCTAGTTCTGTAGCTTTTTGAATTACGAATTCAAAATTTTTAGGTTTAATCAAGGCCATAGCTAGAATTACAGGTTGCTCAAATTCGTGATTTTTCACAATTTCAGATTCAATTTTTGCCAAGTTGGGAGCAACGAAACTACATTTAAAAAATTTAGATTCGTAGACACAAATAAAGTCTTTATTTTCAAGCCGAACAACTTTAAGATGTTTGACAGTTGCTGTTGAAAGAATGAAAAAATCACCTTGTTTTTGATTAACGAAAAAACGAAACATAGCTTTAATTTTATAGTATTTTATTTTTTTTAAGTTTAGAAAATTAAAAAAATAACTAAGTTTAATTTATTTGCTAAAATTTAAATTAAAATCCAGGAAAATATTAATTAAAAAAGGACAATTATGGATAAGAAAATAACTTCAAAGCAAATTAGGCAACTATGATTAGATTTTTTTGCTAACAAAAATCACCTTATTGTTGAAAGTAAGTCGCTTGTTCCTCACAATGACCCATCACTTTTGTGAATCAACTCAGGGGTTGCAACTTTAAAGGATTATTTCACTGGTAAAAAAACACCACCAAGTAAACGAATAACAAACTCACAAAAAGCTATTAGAACTAACGATATTGAAAATGTTGGTGTAACTTCTAGACACCACACAATGTTTGAGATGCTTGGTAATTTTTCAATTGGTGATTATTTTAAAACAGAAGCTGTTGCTTTCGCCTTTGAATTTTTAACAAAACATTTAAAACTTGATAAAGATAGACTTTACATAACTTATTTTGCAGAGGATGAAAAAACTAAAAATCTTTGAAAAGAACAAGGGGTCCAACCCGATCATTTAATTGCTGGAACTAGAAAAACTAACTTTTGAGATATGGGACTTGGACCTTGTGGTCCTTGCACAGAAATTTATTATGACCGAGGTGCAAAATTTGATACTTGTGGTGTAGAATTGATTCAAAACGACATTGAAAATGATCGTTTTATAGAAATTTGAAACATAGTTTTTTCAGAATTTAACAATGATGGTGAAAATAACTACACACCTTTAATCAATAAAAATATTGATACTGGTGCTGGTTTTGAACGAATTGTTTCAATTTTACAAGATGCCCCAACTAATTTTGATACAGACCTGTTTTTGCCAATAATTTTTGAAGTTCAAAAACTAACTAACTTTGTTTACAAACCAGAAAACTATTTTGAAAAAGATGAAAAACAACAAAAAATAAACACCTATTTCAAAATTATTGCCGACCATATTCGAAGTGTGGTTCATGCCATTAATGATGGAGTTGAACCTTCTAACACACATCGTGGATATATAATTCGAAGATTAATTAGAAGAGCATATCACAGTGGGAAAAAATTAGGAATTCAAAAACCTTTTTTACACACTTTAGTAGACACAGTTAAAGAAACATTGATTTATCCGATTGATGTTGAAAAAGTAGCAAAAATTATTGAAAAAGAAGAACAACTTTTTGAAAAAACCATTGAAAATGGTGAAATTTTACTAAATAAGGAAATTGCCAAAAATAAAGGAACTTTTGATGTCCAAGTTGCTTTTAAACTTTATGAAACATATGGTTTTCCTATCGAACTAACCAAGGAAATACTATTTGAAAAAGGTATAAATATTGACTTTAATGAGTTAGAAAATTTGAAAGCTCAGCACATCCAAGTGTCTCGTGGACAACAATTTGTTGGAATGGAAAAAGCTGTTAATTCATTGGCGCTTGTTGAGTCTAAGATTGGTAATTTTATTGGTTATGATACTTTAGAATCGCAAGCCAATATTGTTTTTTTAGCTAATTCAGAACAAGAAATTGAGCAAAGCCAACCAGGTGAGCAAACTTATGTTATTTTTGATCAAACTCCTTTTTATGCTACAGGAGGTGGTCAAAAACACGATCAAGGTTTTGTGATTCAAGGTGAGCAAAAATTAGAAATCATTAAGGTTTTTAAAGATAAATTTTTAAATAATGTTCACATTGTTAGTGGTCAATTAACTAAAAAATTACCAGTTAACTTAGTTGTAAACAAGTCAAATAGAACTAATTTAGAACGCAATCACTCAGCAACTCACTTATTATTTAAGTCACTTCGTGATCAATTTGGTTTACAAATCAAACAACTGGGTTCTGACAATAATGAAAATCGTTTGACATTCGATTTTCCCGCAGATGTAAAACCAACTGAAGAAGAAATTCGTCAAATTGAGACTAGAGTTAATGAGTTCATTTCTAAAGCAGTTGATAGAAAATACTTAGAAACTAGCATCAAAGAAGCTGAAAAACTCAATGCTATTATGACTCTTGAAGAGGCTGAGTACATGGATCCGAAAAATGTTCGTCTTGTTCATTTTGAAGGTTTAACTACTGATTTATGTGGTGGGACTCACATTGCAAATACATCACTAATTGAAAAATTTAAGATTGTTTCTTGTCAAAATAAAGGAACTGGAATTTATAGAATTAGAGCCATCACCACAAATGCAAAATATCTTGAATTTATGCAAGAATTTAATTCTGAAAAAGAGCAAAATTTAGCTAGAATTATTGCCAAAAATAAGGAACTTAGTTCAAATTACAACTTAAATATTTCTTTAACATCTAATCCAGATAAAAATAGCGAAATTCTTGATGAGTTGATTGAAATAGCTAAAAATGACTATAAAAACCTACTAAAAGCACAAAAAAACGATGTTAGTCAACTTGTTTTTGATGTAAATAAAATTGTAAAAATTAACAATTATCAATTTTATTTAGATTTTGAAATTTCAAGCGCATCTTTAAAACAAGCAGCTGCTACATGAAGAGAAGAATACCCACAAGTTTGTTTTGTTTTAGGGGCAAAAGTCAACCAAGACAATTATTTATTAGTCGTAGCTTCTAAGGATTTAAAAGCAAATGAAGTTTTACAAAAAGTTTTACAAACTTTTGATGGTAAAGGTGGCGGAAACCAAATTATTGCACAAGGTAGCTTTATTTTTAAAGAAGAAATTGAAACTATTGATAAACAAATATGCAAAATACTAGCAGAATTTTAGCCATTGATTTTGGCACCAAAGTTTGTGGGTTTGCAGTAAGTGAACCTTTAACTGGCAATATTTTCCCACTTGCTAGTTTTGAATATAAAAATAAAGATTTGATGCAAGTTATTAAAAAAATTAAAAATATCATAGCAGATTATGATGGGAGTTTTCCAATATCTACTTTAGTTTTGGGCTATCCTCTTAAATCAGGGCATCTAAAAACTCAAACTACATTTTTTGTAGAACAATTTCATCAATTGCTTTTAGCAAATTTTACTAACTACAAAATAGAATTAGAAGATGAATCTTATAGTAGTAATGAGGCTAAAGCAATTTTAGACGAGTTAGAATTTAGTCCTACAAAATATAAAGAAAAAATTGACCAATTAGCTGCATATATTATTTTACAAAGATATTTGAGCAAAGCAAATATTTCAAAATTATCTCATTTTGAACAATAAAAATTGTCTTATAGTTTGTTTTTAACATATTTAAACAACACTTGTAACAACCTATAATTACCTATAAAATACCTGTAAAAATTTGTCTTTCCACATTTTCTAGGCGCACCACCCTAGAGAGTACCTAGAAAAAACATAGATAAGCACACTTTCTAGGTGCGCTACCCTAGAGAGTGCCTAGGAAACTTTAAAAAATAAAAAAATAGAAACCAAAAAAATTTCTTAGCAATACATCTTATTAAAAAGAATACTAAAAAATAATTAATAAATTTAAAACTTTTTATTCTTTTAAAAACGTCTTCACTACTTAATTATAGAAACTGATATTTCAAATTTGTATAATAAAAAAAGATTATTAACTGATTTTTTATAAATAAAAAGAAAAACTCAGTTTTTAAAAGACTTACTAAAAAGCAGTTTTTTTAAAGAATACTTGAACTCAATTAGAAAATTAAATTAAAAGTTGAAATTATTGATCAAATCATAAATAATTAAATTATTTTTTTCAATAAACATCTCTTGACTGATAATGCTTGCTAGTGTTGTTTTTAAAAATCTTTCAATAAAATATAATTTTGAAAATAATAGTTGACTAATTTGAACATCATTTTTTATAAGTAAGTTAATATTTTTAAAATTTTTGTTTAAATTTAAGATTTTTATTTTTTTCTTATTTAAATAATAATCATCTTCAGATATTTCTTTTCATAATTCGCCATATTTTTTGAAAAAAATTTTTTTATCAACTTTATTTTGTTAATTATTATTTTAAAAATTTGGTTGTAAAGAATTTTTTATATGTTTTAAAATTTCTTTGTTTAGATTATAACCAGTATTTTCTTTATTATAATTTATAAATAGATCTTTAATAACAACAATGTAATTATAATATCCAAAATACGCAAATTATTTTGAATTTTAATGTTATTTTATTAAAGAAAATAAAAATTAATAAGTATAGGAATTTTTTAATATTTTACTAATTAGCAGTATCTATGAATTTTTCAATTAATTGATTGTATTTTTCAAAAATATCACTCATTAGCTGAGCTAATTTTTTATGCATTTCAACATTTGATTTTCTAAAACTATATTTAATAAGATTAGCAAATTGGCTTGTTTCAGAATCAAAATTACTTTGTCTAAGTGATTTGTTCAAATATTCGATAACTTCTTCTCTATTTACATTAATATTTTCTTTTTTAATAGTATCAAACATTAAAATTAAATCTTTTTTAGCTTCTTCAGTTGAATATTGTGACAACTCATAAGTTGTCATTTTAGAAATTTTACCTTGAATTTTGGTAATAAAATTTCTAATTAATTCTGATTTTTTTCTTGTATCATATGAAGCATTCGCTGATATTTCAGCTTCTCGACTTAATTGATTAATACTAATAGTTGGGTTGTTTTTTGCATTTTTTTGAACAATTTCTAAAACTTGAGCTAAGTCATATCTCATGACTTCTCACATTTCAACTTCGTATTCAAGGTCATCTTCAATACTTTCTTTATCTGCATTAACCATATGTTTGAGTTTGTCTCTAATTTCGTGAAGAGCACTTTTGTAATTATCGAGTTTGGTGCCACTTAAAAGTATTTTATCACCGGTAAATTCAGGAAAGCACTGAAGAATTAAGTCAAGCTTAAGTATTCTAGAAAATGATTTAACAAATTTTTTATAAGTATTTTTATCCTGTATGGTTTGTCAATCAGAATTTTCAATTGGAAACTTTTCAAGTAATCGTTCAACATTTTTTTTGTAACCATCACGATCAAATAATATAAATCGAATATTTTCACTTGCTGGATTTTGGTGACCATAATAGTAATTGTTAAAACTGTCAAAAGAAATAAATGTTTTTACTTCTTTTTCTTCTGCAAAAATTCTAAAAGCTTTTTCCAAATTATATTTTAAATCACGAAATGAAATAATGTTGCCCTTTGGTTTTAAAGCATTAAAAATACGATTGGTTCTTGAAATGGCTTGAATAAGTCCATGATCTCTTAATAATCTATCTATCCAAATAGTGTTAAGTCTTTTGGAGTCAAAACCAGTTAGAAAAATATTAACAACAATTACAATATCTAATTCTACTTTTTTGATTTTATCTGCAACATCGCCATAAAAAGTATAAAATCTATTTTGATCAATGTAGTTATTTCTAATGTATTTATTATCATACATTTGGTAAAAGTCGTCAATTACATTGGCTAAAAAATCTTTATTTGATTTGTCTAGTTGTTCAATTTCTAGATCACTACTTTCTGCTTCACTGGCACTAAAAATTGTAGTTACCTTAATTTTTTTATCTTCATCTAACTTTGCTATTTGTTTTTTAAATTCATCATAATATTTACGAGCAAGTTCGATATTTTGAACAGTAAAAATTCCATTAAAACCAGGATCGTTTGGTCTTAAACTTTTTCTTGTATATATAGGATGGTTTTTCAAAATTGATTCTACAATTTTAGATATTCTTTTTGGCGATGCTAAAGCCGAATCTTCATCAATATCGATAACATCACGGTCATTCATATTCTTTTTTTCTAAAAAATTAGAGTAATGTTCATAGTGAAAACCAAGAACATTACCATCAGCCATGGCATTTCCAAGTGTGTATGTATGTAACTGATTTTTAAAAATATTTTCAGTTGTTAAGTTAATGTTATCTAGTATTTTATCTTCGTTTTTCAAAGCTTTTTTGTCATTGGTTAATTTTTCTAAAGTTTTTAATGCTTGTAAATTGCTATTTTCAGCAAAGATAGGTGTTCCAGTAAATCCAAAAATATAGGATTTTTTAAATTTATTGTGAATATTTTGTTGCATTTGCCCAAATTGCGAACGATGACACTCATCAAATATTAAAACAACATTTTTATTTAAAACCGGGATATTCTTTGAATTGGTATTTTTTGGTGATAAAACCTTATTGAGTTTTTGAATAGTTGTTATAATGATTGAATGATTTTTATCATTTAACTTTTCTTCTAAATTTTTAGAGCTAGAAACACCTTGTGCTGCCCCTTTTTCAAAACTATCATATTCTTGTTGAGTTTGCCGATCAAGATCTTTCCTATCTACAACAAATAAGACTTTTTCAATAAAATTTGTGCCATTTTCTTTTAATCTGGCAGCTAATGTGGCAGCTTTAAATGATGTAAGAGTTTTTCCAGAACCTGTGGTATGCCAAATATAACCTTTAGATTCATCTTGATTTCATTTTTTATTTAAGTAAGCAAGTCTAATTTGATTAAGTATTCTTTCCACAGCTGTTATTTGGTAAGGTCGCATAACAAGCAACTTAGGATTTGCACTATTTTCGCGTTCTAGTACACAATATTTTGTAAGAATATTTCATAAAACAAATTTGCTAAAAAAATAGTATGTAAAATCTACTAAATCAATAATTTTTGTATTTTTCGCATCTGCTCAATGTGAAGTAAATACATAACTTTGTTCTAGTTTCTTTTTATCATTTTTATCGGCTATAGTTGTATTTGAAAAATACTTAGTTTCCCCCCCATTTGAAATAACAAATATTTGGACAAATTCAAATAAACCAGTTTCACCTCAAAAACTTTCGTTTGTATATCTGTTAATTTGACAAAAAGCCTCTTTAATATTTTTACCACGTCTTTTTAGCTCAACATGCACTAATGGTAAGCCATTTATCAAAATTGTTACATCATATCTATTTTGATACTTATCACCTTTGTTTTTGACTTGATTAACAACTTGAAAAGAGTTGTTAAAATAATTTTCTTTATCAATTAATTTAAGGTTTTTGGAACTTCCATCATCTCGTTTGATGCTAAAAATTTCTTCTCTTCTTGATTGAATGAGTTTGGTTTTATCGATATTTGTAAATTTTTTATTAGCTATTTTTTCAGTTCAAATATAATTTCATTCATTTTCACTAAAAATAGTTTTGTTTAATTCTTCAAGTTTTTTTCTTAAATTTTTCTTGAGTTCATCACTATTTTTAATGTGCTCGGCATATTCATAACCAATTTCACCCAACATTTCTATAAATAGATTTTCAAGATCTTCTTCACTTTGGTAATATGATTCATCTTTTTTTTGATGTTTGAATTCTGATACTACAACTCAATCTTCGCTTTGGATAAATGGTTTAAAATATTTTTTCATAAAAAGTCTTTCTCAAATTAATTTTGGATTAGTAATTTAATAATTTTACTAAAATAATATTGATATTGATTAGAAATTAATCTTGCTTGATTTTCTAAATTATCTATTAAATTATTGTTATTTTGCTCTAGTTTTTCTAAAACATTAACTATTGAATTTTGTTTATAAATTGGTGGCAACAAAATTGAAATATTCGAAATGACATCTTTTCCTAAGTTTGGGATTGCCGAATCATTGTTTACATATAGTCTTGCGACATTATCTAAAGCATATTTAATATATTTTATATTATTGTGAGTTTTGGGTATTAGTAGCCCACAATGACTATTCATATTAAATTTCCCATTTCTATAAAAAATCTGACCAGCATAACCGTCTGTAGTTCATGTTAAAAACTCACCATCATAATCATAACTATCAATTTTGCCAATTTCACCATCATTTTCAGTAGAGCCAGAATAAACTGGATAATCGCCAGAATTTTCTAAAATATACTCTGTAGTATATTTGCTATTCCCTCTTTTAATGTCAAATAAATCAGAAATCAAAAACTCTCGTGGCTTATTTGAAACATTTTGCATTCAATAATTAATCAGAATGATTAATTCGTCTCTCTCTCTCTCTCTCTTATCTAGCAGAACATCAATAATACTTTTTTGATAAATACCAAATTGTTTTTTTCTCAATTCTATTTCATTGTCCATAGAGTTGATCAGTGAATTATTATTTTCATCAAAATCAGATAAAAATTCAACAATTTTATTTTGAATATTGATAGGTGGTATGCGAAGTGAGATGTCTTTTAAATTTGTTAGTGGTAGTTTTGGTCGTCCGCCATTTTCATTTCTATGTTTAATGGCTATATGTGAAAGAAAAAAGTAAAAATATTTTATGTTGATTTTATTTGATTTGGTTTGTAATACACAAGAATCAGAGTTTATACTAAATTTCCCATTTCTATAAAAGACATGTCCAGCATCTCCATTTAAAGTTGCAGTTAAAAACTCACCATCATAATCATAAGTGTTGATTTTACCAAGTTCACCATCATTTTTTGTTGCTGAAGAATAAACAGGATAATCTCCAGGATTTTTTAAAATATATTCTTTACTATATTTACTATTTCCTCTTTTAACTTCAAATAGATCAGAAACTAAGAATTCTTGATTTTCATATAATGCATTTTGCATTCAATAATTAATCAAAATGATTAATTCGTCTCTCTCTCTCTCTCTCTCTCTCTTATCTAGTAAAATATTAATAATACCTTTTTGATAAAGGTTAAATTGTTTATCAGTTAAAACAATATTTTCATTTAAACTCTTGTTTAAATTTAAATTTGTTTGTTGAAATTCATCAAGAATTTCAACAATTTGGTTTTGGATGTGAATTGGTGGTATGGGAATTAAGATATTTGAGATTACATTACTACCTAGATTTGGAACAGCACAACTACTATTCACATATTTTTTGGCAACAGCCTCTAAAATATATTTAATATATTTTATATTGTTATTTGTTTTTGCTTTCAATAATCCACAAGCTTGATTCATACTAAATTTGCTATTTCGATAAAAAAAAGTTCCAACATTTTCGCCACATGCTGTTCATGTTAAGAACTCACCATCATAATCATACGTATTGATTCTACCCATTTCTCCATCATTTTTAGTTGCTCCAGAATAAACAGGATAATCTCCAGGATTTTTTAAAATATATTCTTTAGTATATTTACCACTTCCCATTTTAACTTCAAATAAATCACTTAGAAATTTATATTCTATTAATAAACTATTTTGCTTATTAGAATTCTCTTTTAATAATAAATTATGATAGTAGTTATATTGTTGTTTTCGTAATTCTATTTCTTTAGTAATAGATTGAATTAATGAATTTTTGTTTTCACTAAAACTAGACAAAAATTCAACAATTTGGTTTTGGATGTGAATTGGTGGTATTGGAAGTAAGATGTTTGAAATAATATTGCTTGTTAATTTTGGAATAGGACAATCATCATTCACATATTTTTTAGCCATACCTTCTAAAACATACTTAATATATTTTATATTGTTATTTGTTTTTGCTTTCAATAATCCACAAGCCTGATTCATACTAAATTTACCGTTTCTATGAAAAAAAATTCCAGCATATTCTCCATATACTGTTCATGTTAAGAACTCACCATCATAATCATATGTATTGACTCTACCCATTTCACCATCATTTTCAGTAGAGCCAGAATAAACTGGATAATCGCCAGGATTTTCTAAAATATATGTTTTATTATTCTTACCATTTCCTATTTTGATTTCAAACAACTCAGTAACTTTTTCTAACTCAATTTTGTCTATATTTTGTTTGATTAGTTCAATTAATTTATCAAATTGTGACATCTTAAAACTCATTTTCTTCTATTTTTTTGATAAGCAAATCTATAGCATTTCTATGCTCTTGTTCTTTTAGAACAAGTTCGGAAATTTCTTGATTTAGTGCATTAATATCTATTTCTTTTTCAGGTTCTTGTTCAACATATTTAGATACAGATAAGTTATACTCATTTTCAATAATTTCATCAATGCTAACTAACTTGCTGCGATATTGAATTTCTTTTTTCTCTTTAAAAATCGATGTAATAAATTCGATATTTTCCTCATTTATTTTATAAAGTTTAGGTAATTTTAGGTATTGATCTCGAGCATCTATGAATAATATTTTGCCATCAACTCTACCTTTATTTAAAACAATAATACATGTTTCAATACTTGCACCAAAGAAAATATTTCCAGGTAAATGGATCACCGCTTCTAATGCTTGTTCTGTTAAGTATTTTCTAATATTTTGCTCAGCTCCTTTGCGATACAATGTTCCAGGAAAACTAACAATTGCAGCTCTTCCATTATTTTTTAACTGATATAAAATGTGCATAACAAAAGCTAGATCAGCTTTAGATTTGGGAGCCAAAACACCAGCCGGACTAAATCTTTCATCACTGTGTAATTGAGGATTTTCGTCTACATTCCAGTGAATTGAATAGGGCGGATTAGAAACAATAACATCAAATCGTTGCTGAACATGTTGTGGATTTAGTAGAGTATCTCCATGAGCAATTTTAAATTTGTCATAAACAATATTATGTAAAAACATATTCATTCTACAAAGATTGTATGTTGCTATATTGACCTCTTGTCCATAAAAAGCTTCAACATTAATATTTGGATTTGATTGAAACTTTAGAAGTAAAGATCCTGTTCCACAAGCCGGATCGTAAACTTCAATTGATTTTTTCTCTTTATTGGTAGTTGTTAAATTTATAAGTAGTTGAGAAATTTCAGGTGGAGTAAAAAATTCACCCCCACCTTTTTTAACTCCTTTGGCAAATTCTTCCATCAAAAATTGGTATAGTTCACCGAACATATCCATATTGTCTAATTTTATGTCTAGATTATCTATTGCAAATAAAATTTCAACAAACCGACTATTTCTTTCACTTACTGATAAACCAATTTTAGTATTTTCTAAAGATAAACTTGTAAAAAGTTTATCTAAAGGTTTGTCTCCTTTAGAAGTTACACTATCTCTTTCAATTGTTTGAAAAACTTGACTTAGTTGTTCGTTAAGATTTGCATTATTTTTTGCATCTTTTATTAAATTACTAAAAAGATGAGAAGGTTTGATAAAAAAACCAGTAATTTTTATAATATTTTCTTTATATTCTTTAGCATTTTCATCTGCCTCTTGACTATAATCATAGTCATCATTAGGATTGCTTAGCTTATCGTGTTCTTTTAACTTGTAAACTAAGTGTTCGGAAAGAAATCTATAAAATAAAAATGTAAATATATATTCGGAAAACTCAATAGGACTTGCATTTTTGCCTCGCAATTTATTTGCCAGTTTTCAAAAATTATTAAATAATTTATTCCTATCTTGATTATTGTTGCTATTATTGGTTTCCATATTGTTCCTTTTTAAATATTGAAATTTTTCAAAAATATAAAAAAAATCCACTACATAAGTAATGTTTTGTAGTAGATTTAATTATATCAAATTTATTTATTTTGAATTGGATGCAATCCAACAAGGTCAGCAGTTTCAATAAAGGCTATTGATGCACCACCACCTGTTGAGATGTGACTAAAAAATGATTGAAGCCCTTGATTTTCAACAGCAGCGACTGAATCACCACCACCGATAACACTATAACAATTTGGTAATTTAGCAATTATTTTAGCAACTGATAGAGTACCTGTTCTAAAGTTGCTAAATTCAGCAACTCCTAAAGTTCCATTTCAAAGTACAGTTTTAGCACCTTGTAATTGTCTTTCAAATAATCTAATTGATAAGGGTCCAAGATCCATCCCCATAGCTTTTTTGTCAAGGTTTAGTGGATCGTTATGGAAATAAACCGGTTTAGTATCTTCGAATTCATAGCTACAAGCTACATCAATTGGTAAAACAATTTTTTCTTTATATTTATTTATAAGATCGCGCGCTAGCTCTAATTTATCATCTTCAACAATTGATTGACCAATTTCAAAACCTAAGGCTTTTCTAAATGTATAAGACATTCCACCACCAATTAGAACTTTGTCAGCTTTTTGAAGAAGTGATTCTAAAACTCCAATTTTATCAGAAACCTTGGCACCTCCAACAATAGCCATGAAAGGGCTTTCAGGACTTTCAACTACTTTAGAAAGAGCTTTTAGTTCTTCTAAAACCAAATAACCCAGAGCTGATTCGCCAATATAGGTTGCAATTCCAACATTTGAAGCATGAGAACGGTGCATTGTTCCAAAAGCTTCATTAATAAAAACATCACCTAGGGATGCTCAATATTTTCCAAGTTCTTCACTATTTTTGGACTCGGCTTTATTATTTAGATCTTCAAAGCGGGTATTTTCTAATAAAATGATTTCCCCATTTTGCATATTTTTAATAGCTTTTTCAACTTCCACACCTTTTGTGTGTGGCACAAAAGTAACTTTTTTTCCTAAAGTTTGTTCTAATTTTTCTGCAACAATTCGAAGAGATTTTTTAGCAAGATCTTCTTCGGATTTAATCCGTCCAAGGTGAGAAAGTAAAATTAACTTTCCACCTTGATTTATAACTTTGTTAATACTATTAATAGTTGCATCAATTCTTTTAGTTGATGTGATTTGCCCATCTTGAATTGGCACATTGTAATCAACGCGCATTAATACTTTTTTGTTTAAGAAATTAATGTCATCAATAGTTTTTTTATTTGCAAAACTTGAATTATTCATAAATTTGCTCCTTTATGCATAAATTAATTTATAATATTATAAGATAAAAATTACAAGTTGAACTTATTTTAAAATAATTTAACTTCATTTTTAAAATGCTATAAAAGTAAGTGAATTTTATTTAAAAGCTTGCTTTTTATGGTAAAATTTTTAAAATGAATTTTTAATAAATATTACAAAAGAGAATCACTATGGGGAAAAATAAAATTCTTAAATTCTACAGTTCTGAATTATGCTATGAAAACAATGGGCAACGTGTTTGTCAACACACACTTCGTTATGATAAACAAACCATTGGTGTTTTTGCTAATTTTTTTGATTTATTAGTAAAGATTAATAGCCTTAATTTGGTTTCACGTCTATGAGTGCGCCAAAATAAAAAGTTTGCTTTGGTTATTAAGTTTCCATTTAAAAGAAGTCTTGATTCTCTTAATGCTGCAGATGTGCAAATGTTATTAGAAAAAATTGCTGACCCATCTAGCACTGGTGATATTATTGAACAACTTCAATATACAGAAGAAGAATTTGCGCAAGTTTTAGAAGAACAAACAAATAATAAAGATCTTAATGTTTCTAAAACAATTAATAAAATTTTATTTAATGTCGAAAGTGATGAAGAACCTGTTGAGTGTGAGGTTTGTCAAGAAAGACTTAAACAAGATGAATTAGAATGCTGTTGTGATTCAATTGAAATTAATTTAGATTCTTTTGATTTATCTTGTGAATCTGGAGCATGTACTACCAAAGAAGAACCACATAGTGATGAATTAGAGTCAAAAATTGCTGAAGAAGATTTTTATTCATGTGATTGTCCTAAATGTTTAGGTCAAGATGTTGAAGAACCAACAATGGTTGCAGAAATAAAAGAATGTAAGTGTGATAGTTGTGTTGATGGTTTCGATCACATCAAACCTGTTGTTGTAGATGAATTAGTAACCAAAGATTTTTCATGTCATTGTGAAAATACTCAAGAATTTAGCAAATCTAGTTCTAAATTTAGTGATGTTGATTCAGAATTATTATATAGTTGTAATTGTGTAGATTGTGCTAATGAATATAAAGATGTTGTTGAATCAACAGGAGATCAAGTCGACTTGCCTGTTGAAACATTGTTGAGTAATAGTTGCAAAACTAACCATTGTTCATCAATTAGTTCAAATAATTTTGTTAAAGAAGACATTTCTGAACCAATAGCTAAGGAAAAATCCTACGAGTTACCTTATGAATGTTTTTGTCATGAATGCCAAAATCCAAGTTCAGATCTTGATTACATTTTATCATTCAAAGACTCTAAACCACAAACTATAGAGCATGAACTACCTTATGATTGCAAATGTCAATTGTGTACCGGACAAGAAATTGAGCCAACTCTTGATTATATTCTAGAGCAAAATCGTTTAATTAACAATTCACAAGAACAAGTTTCTATTTCTACTGAAGAAATTATTGTTGAGCCAACTAGTTCAAATTTAGAAGAATTATGTGAATGTGATCATTTAGAATGCGATGATCTAGAGTTAAATCCAGTTGTTAACTTGGATCATTTAATTGACCCAACACCTGCCCCTATTATAGCTTCAACAGAATTTGTTTGTCCAGCTTGTCAACACATTGCTACTTGTGACTTTTGTCAAAGATATAAACTATATTTACTTGAAGCTCTTGAATGTCAAGGATGTCAAAAATTATTTGCCGACCGTGGAATTTCAATAGAAGAGTTACTAAAATCTTATTTCCCACATATTAGTTACGATGGAAAATCTCATGGATCTCAATTATGTAGTTTAAGTACTTCTGAGCAAGAATGTCCACTTGCTAAATTAAAAGATCAAACTTTTGTTGACTCACATGATTCAAATCGTGGTATTATCTACACACCTGAGGATGGAGTTGACAGTGATTCTTATGATGAACTTTTAGATGGCAGTGTTAACACCAAACGTGGTTATGGTGGTGGAGTTGGTGGTCCAGCAACTGGTCAAGGTGTAGGTAGATTTGCAGTTGATGATACTTCAGCTATTATTGGTGCTGTTTCTGAAAAAAATAAACCAGATGAAGAGATTGTTTTAGTTACTACTAAAAAATCAGGATTTTGAGGAATTCCAGCTTATGTGCTTTGATTTATTGTATTTGGATTAATTGCAGTTATCATTGTTGTAGTTGTTATGTTCTTTATTTTTAGTGCAAGTTTAGTTTAATTAACTAAAATTTAATAAAATAAAAAAACTAGTTTTTAAGCTAGTTTTTTTATTTGTAAAAAACTAAAAACCCGAAACAAATTCAATATTATCATTGTTTAAAAACAAATAAAAGCAAAGAAATTATAGTATAATTGCTAAATAATTATTGTTTTGAGGAGGAATTATGGAATCAATAGTGCAAATTATCACTTTATTTTTTGTAACAGTGATTTTTATACTTGTGATTGGTAGATTTTTAGTTTGATTATTTTTTCATTATAAAACTACTCATAAAGCTAAAAATCAGTCTAATTATAATGATTTAGGAATTTCGACTCAAAAAAAAATTGTTTATGAATTGCAATATGCAATTAAATATTTTTCTAAAAACAAAATAGGCGCACTCATTACAATTGAGCAACAAGTTAGTCTTGATCAATATCGAACAGATGGAGTTGCAATTGATGCTAAAATATCAGCATCACTTTTAATATCACTTTTTCATAAAAAATCGCCTTTGCACGATGGTGCAGTAATTATTTTTGATGATCGTATTGCTTTTGCTTCAACTTATTTTAGTGTGTCTGAATCTCCAATGTCAGACCACCAATATGGCGCTCGTCACCGAGCTGCTCTTGGTATAGCTGAAGTAACAGATTCAATTACTATTGTTGTTTCTGAAACTACAGGTGAAGTTCTTTTAGCTCGTCACTCACAATTTTTAAAAATTCCTAATTTAGATAAGTTTGTTGAAATTTTAGAACAGGAGATGAGTTGGAAAAATGAATAATCTGTCACACCTAGTTAGCCAAAAAAAGGTTAGCCAAGTTCGTCAATTTTGCAATCAAACCCCATTAACTGAAGTTGTAGAAATTGTTTCTAAATTTGATTCTTACAATCGTGTTTTATTTTTAAGAATGCTAGATACTGAAACGGCAGGTGAAATTTTTAGTTTTTTCCCTGTAGAAATTCAAAAAGATATTATTAATTTACTCCCAGATAATCAAATGACTCAGTTACTGGATGAGTTGTATACAGATGAAATTGCAGAGTTGCTCGAAGAAATGCCTGAGCAAATCACTCAAAAAATTTTGCGTAATATCGATAATGACACTCGTAAAAAAGTTAATCAATTATTAAGTTATAATGATAATCAAATTGGCGCTTTTATGTCAGTTGACATTATTTATTTAAGTGATAGACTAACTTGTAAAGAGGCTTTAGAAAAAATTCGTAAATTTAAAGATCTTGCTGAACTTGTCCATTACTACTATGTTGTTGATGAACAAAAAAAATTAGTAGGGGCAACAACACTTGAAGATATTGTTTTTAGCGAACCAAACCTTCCTATTAGCGAAATTATTTTTGGTGTACCTTCGCTATCAACTTCAGACAATAAAGAAGTTGCAGCTAATATTTTTGCGAAAAATGATTTTTCAGTTTTGCCTGTTGTTAATTCAGCTCAACGACTCATTGGAATGGTAACAAGTGATGATATTATCGAAATTATTCAAGAAGAAACCACTATGGATATGTATAAGTTAGCTGGTATTTCTTCTAAAGAAATTGATGACTCATATATAAAAAGATCTATTCTACAATTAGTAAAATCTAGGATTTTTTGATTAATTATTTTAATGTTTGGTTCAACCTTATCACAATATATTATTGAATCTTTCACTAATTTGATGCAAGGTGAGTCTACTTTTAAAACTTTAGGTTTAAGTGTTTTTGTAAGTACTATAGTTTCGATGATTCCTGTTATTTCAGGTTCTGCAGGAAATGCGGGATCTCAGTCAGCTACAACAGTTGTTCGTGCTTTGTCTTTGAATGAAATAGGAGGTAAATCAGCATTTAAAAAAGTATTTGTCAAAGAATTTTTTGTTGGAACTGTTGTCGGTGCAATTTTAATGCTTTTCAATTTTGTTCGTCTTATTTTATACTTTAGTCTAAAAGGTGAACTATTGGACACCACCAAACCAGAAGGAGCAAGTTTAGCTAACCGTGATTTTGTTTTAATTTTATCAGCTGCTTCATCATTGAGTTTGCTTACAGTAATTATTTTTTCTAAAATTTTAGGAGCGACTATTCCACTTTTTGCTCAAAAATTTAAACGCGATCCTGCAGTTATGTCTGCACCAGTTCTTGCCACCTTAACTGATTCAATATCCACATTTATTTTTTTCGGAATTACTATAATAGTGTTTTTACTAATTTAAAATTAGTAACTTGTGTAAGAAAGGTTAAAATTATGTATATTACTGTCATAGGTTGGTTAGCATCTTTTACTACTGCAATTTTAGGACTACCAATGGTGATAAATGCATACAAAAGCAAAGAAATTAAATCAGCTTCAATAATTAGTTGATGAATTTATTTTTTAGGTGTGCTCATTTATTTAATTTATGGTTCATCATTACAAAAAGCACAAATTATAGTAACTGAATTATTAAATGGTTTAATTACTTTTTTATTTGTAATTTTATTTAGTTTTTATTACAAAACGCGTATTTTACCAACTTGATTTAAATTAATAAATGTGCTTTTCTGTTTGCTGATTATTATAGGTGTTATAGTCATAAGTGTTTTATTTTTTTTGAAAATTTATGTCAATATTGATGAAAATGGACAATATATAATTTCGTTTATAGGAACATCTTTTCTTTCTTTTTCATTTTTACCGCAAACTATTATTGCAATTAGAAAGAAAACTTTAGTGTATGCCCCTTTTTTCTTTATTCATGATTTAATTGTTTTAAATATTTTTTGAATTATTTTTTTAGGCCATGACATTTTGTCACAAAGCAATCTTTGAGTAGCTTTTATTTTGCAAGTTATAGGTTTTGCAATAAGTATTATTCAGGGTGTTTTCTACTATATACAAATTTTTAGCAAAAAAACAAACCCAAGCAGAAAAATTGTTTGAATTTAGTTTTTTAAAAAATAAACAAAAATTATTTAAAATTTTTAGTTCGATATAAATAATCTTTAATAGCCATTACAACACCTTCTTGATCGCAAGCGCAAGTGTTTAGTTTGGCTATTTTTTTGACTTCAGCATGAGCATTTGCCATCGCATATGAATAAGGAGTTAATTGGAGCATTGAAATATCATTTGCAGAATCACCTATTGCCATTGCATTTTCAACTTCAAAATCAAACATTTTACATACAAATTGAAGACCACTTCCTTTTGAAACATTTTTTGGAGTCATTTCAATGTTGATTCCACTAACAGCTACAGCAGAAATATTAGGATTTGTTTGAATTATTTCAAAAGCATGAGCTCTTTGTTCATCAGTACCAAAAAGTTCCATTTTAATAACATCATTTTGAGGTTTATCTACAAAAACAACATCATTTGTGTTTAAAAGCGCATAATTATATGAGTCAGAAAATTGACTTTTTGGATTAAAACTAAAAAAAGTGGTAGTGTTTCAAAAGTTGCATTGCATATTCAAATCACTAGCAATTTTTAAAACAAAATCTTGAACTTCTTTTGAAAAAACTCCATTAGTAATATATTGTTTATTGGTTTTTATATCACTTAATAAGGCCCCATTCGAGGTTAAAACATAACTGATATTTAAATCAGCTGCAACTTTTTTAACCCTCGATGCAAAACTATTGCCTGTATTTAAAATAACAATTGCATTTAAATTTGAAATTTGACTAATAAATTTAATGGTTTCGGAACTTAAAGTAAAATTTTTACCATAAAGTGTTCCATCAATATCTGTAAAAATTAATTTTTGCTTCATTTGGAGATGAAATTATAACATTTTAAATTTTAATTACATTTAAAATTTTTATTATTATGTTTTTTATATTAAAAAAAGTATTTTAAACTAATTTTGCAATTTAAAATAAAAAAATAAATATATATAAAAAAAAAAAAAAAAAGAATTATAATTATTTTGAAATGCAAAAGATTATTCACTTTAATGTTATTTCCAATAAGTTGAAACTACGTCAATTTAAAACACAAAAGATACTTAGTTCCGATAAGCTAAAACAACGCTTAGCTTTTTTTGTGGTTGCTTTCCTTACAATTGCATTCACATTAGGTATTTTGTTTGATTCTTCTAGATCGTTTTTTAATTTAGGATCTAAAGAAGTTTATAACATTTCTATTATATTTAACCCTATAAATCTTGAGTTGAGAGAAGAGATTTCTATTCGAGTAGCTAGATCTATTATTTTAATATTTTTTAGTTTTGTATTTTTATACAAAACCTATACTAGTTTTATTAATTACAAACAAAGTTTATTTTTTAAAATCACTGCACACTTGTTTCTTTCATTAGCGATTACAAATATTATTTTGTACTTTGCATATTTAACTACGAAGTGATTGCCGATTTATTTATTTTCTTTACAAATATTTTTACTTTTAATTTTAAATTTTGTTGATTGATGAATTGTGAGCAAAAGAAATCAACAAATAAACTATGATTTTCGTAAGTTTTTTTGACTTCAAATTACAAGTTATTTATCACAAACTATTTTATTTTTAGTTTTTGCCATTATATTTGGTATTTTAGCAATAAACTATACAACAGTAACTGTAAACAATCCTATTACTGACTGGCTTTATAAATTTGTAGCACAAATAGGAACATCTACTAATTCAGCAATTTTAGTAGCAATTTTATCTATATCATTAATTTTTATAAGTTTAGGTTTTTCTACTCAAATATATTTTTATAAAAATACATATTTAAAACTAACTAAAAAAGTAACATCACTATCATTTATACTTTTACCAATTATAACTACATTGATTTACCATATTTTTGTTGCTATTTATACAACTATAAATTTTGGTATGTTCTCAATATTTAATAGCAGTTTTAATAGTTTTTACGTAAATGTTATTGTTGAGTTAGTTTTCTTTCTAATATTTGCTAGTTTGTATTCCTTTGTATTTTTTTATAAAGGTTTACATAAATTTATAACAAATTATAGTTTGATGATATTTCTAGTAACTAATGCTTTGTTTGCAATAATTTCATCCTTGTTGTTATTTAACTCTGCTAGCGCTAAAGAAAATGTTTGAATTTGACTCATAGCCGCTGTGTTTGTTATTTATAGTTATTCTATTTTTGTTATAAAAAACACAGAGATGGCAAGAATTAATAAAATTATTGTCGGATTAGTATTAGTCTTATATCTTGTATTACAAGTTTTAGGACTTTGAAACTTTTATTTATATTCTAATAGTGTTGTTTTAATAAAAAACACATCTAAGAAATTAAATTTAGTTACTTTTATAGATTATAGTTGACAATTTTTAACAATTTTTAGTATTTTCACTACAATTTTAACAATTTCAAATTTAGCTTATTTAATAGCAAAAAATATTTTTATTCAACAAGCTAAAACAAGGCTTATAAAGGAGAAAAATGCTTAAGTTTATTTCAAATTCAAAAAATAAAAAAAGAACAAACGAATCTATTGATTTTACTAAAGAATATTCAGATTACTATAGTATTGTAGGTGAAGAAAAATTTGTTAGTTTTGATGCAATTGCAAATTTGGCTTTATTAGTTTCATCAGAATCTCATGATTTAAAAGTTGTAACACTTTTTAAAGAAAAAGCACTAAAAGCTTATAAAAGTCATCAAGAATTAATTTTTAAAAATTTTGTAATTTCTTGGTCAAAGACATCTCGTTTTGGAATCACAAAACTAGTTCCTATTGTTACAGAACAAGAATCTTCTAACATAATGGCATCTAATTTTTTTGAAAGTAAAGAAGATGCGATTTTTGATATATTTTTAAAACAATTAAATATTTTAATTTGAAAATACATAACAGACAAACAAGCTTTTGTTGAAGTTGCCGAAGGTATTATTGTTTTTGTATCCAAACAAACACAAAAACTTAAAGTTGTCTTTAGTGAAATTAGTACCGGAGAAAAATAGTAAATTATGAATTTAAATGAGAAAAAGGAAAAACTTGTTAATTTAAGGAAAATTAATGAATTAGTCACACTTAATCGTAACATTTCATTAATCGAGATTAACCAGCTACTTAAAACTATCCGTGAAATATACGACTTTTTTCTCATTGGTCAACTTTTTTTAAATCAAGCTCATCAGCTTAATTTATCCTCAATAGTCTCTCAAACTATTAAAAAAATACAAAGAAAATCAAATAAGACACTTTGAGTATATCCAAGTAGCGAAGAAAAATACACACAAAACTTTTTTGAGCAAATTGAAGAAACTATTAAAACTAATTTTAAAAAAGGTGACCAAATAATTACAATTGGAAGTCGTGCTCTAGAATTTGCTAAGAGAAATGGTTATGAAGTGGTAGCTCAATTTGTACAGGAAAAAAATTTATTTTTAATTGCACAAAAAATTGCTCAATTTGTTGATTTTGGAATAAGAGACAAACAATTTCATGAAGTGAAGTTTGCAATTTACTCAAATAAAATTCACAATTTTTTAGCAACAATTTATCCTTTAAATGAATTTGATTTTAAAGCTGATATTTCAGCTAGTCGTTTTGAAATTGTTAAAAACAAATTAGCTGATTTTAAATTTTTTCCTAATTATGATGAATTTTGACAAGCTCAATTAATTTCATATTTTACATCCGCAGTCCACATCTTGCTTCTAGAATCACAATTTATTGTTTACAAAAACAAATTAATTCATGAAAATTCCTTACTCAAAGAAATTGAAGAAAAAATGCAAAAACTTAAAACAACAATTTTAAAAATTGAGCGTGAACTAGAAATTGAAGAATTAAATCTTATCAAACCAAAAGCGAAAAGGATTTTTTAATTATGAAAGCACCACTTTGAAATTTAAATATCCTAACAAATGAACAAAAACATATTTATCTAAAAGGTTACAATGTATTTTTGAATGTTGACCAAGAAAAACAATTTAGTGAATTGAAAAGATTTAATGCGGTTAACCAAAAATTTTGTCTTATTAAACTAGTTAAAGGTACTAAAACATATTTTATGTTCGCTCACAATAGTTTAATTTATAGTTTAGAAAAAGATGTGATGATTAATTTAAGTTCTCCATTAGTTTTTTACAAAAGTGATATAAAAGCTTTTGCTGCTCAAAAAGAAGAACTTATTAGCAAAAAACAAAGCCTAATTACTCAATTACAAAATAAAGCAATTTTAGATTTTGATAGAAATTATGAACTATTTTCAAAATTTTACATGAGTAAAATTGCAAGTGATGAAATTAAATTAAAAGAATTATTTTCACTTGTAAAAACGGAGGTGGTTTATGACTAAAAAATTTTTATTAGGTTTATCGGTATTACCGATCGCAATTTCCCCAGTAGTTTTTGTTGCCCAGAGCCCCGCACCGGCGAACCCAAGTGATCCAAATGGCAATTCCGAACAAGGGCAAGCTAGTGGTGATGCAAATTCAAGCGATTCCAATACTCCGGCAAATTTAAATAATAAAAAAGCTGAAGAACCAATTACTGAAGAAGATTTAAAAAACAATCAAAAGTGATGAGACGACAATCGTGCTCAACTTATTGGAAACTTTGTTGATCAGGTCAAGAAAGATATTGATAATAAATTGGGTGTTATTTTTTCAAAAACTCGTAACAATCTAGAAGATCGCCTTTCACAAAGTTTCTTTTGATTACAACTCAAACACTATTTTGATGCCAATAAAGAACAAATTGAACAAGATCCTATTGCATTTGGATTAAATTTTTTAACACCTTATATTTATAGTAATAATATTAACTTAAAACAAGGTGATGTTAAATTCGGTAAAGATGATTTTAATGGTATTGAATGGGGTACAGCTGACAAAAGTGATTATAGTCAATTACCAAATGTTAAAGTAGATAATGTAAAGGATACTAAAAACACATTAAAAGGTAAAGATTTTGAAAAAAGAATTAAAGGTTATTTTGCTCAATTAAGTTCAGGTTATCAAAATTACTTATTTAAAGAAGATGAATTTCCTCAATACAAGAAAAACTTTAAACTTAAATTAAATACCACTGGAAAAGAGCAAAATACAATTTTAGAATCAGAACCTTTGAATAAACCGGGAATTTCTAGTTGATCCGATTGAATTCAAAGTTATTTTGAAAAACAATCCTTGCTCTTAGATCTATCACTGAATCAATTGCCAAATCCAAGTAGTTCACAAAGTCCACAAGTTCAAATTGATAGCGCTTTAAAAGACATTGACTTGAATGTTCCTCCGCAAATTGGACAAAAACCTGAATTTGAAATTCGAATTGCACCTGATTTAAGTCCGATTTTACATTGGGATTTAATTAAAAAAACACCACAAGATGTACAGAAAATTTTTAATTCAGCAACTAAGGAACAAAAAGCAACAATGTTCTTTTTCTTAAATCCAATTCATTCTCGTTTTAAATATGAAGTCAAATCATTGAATATTACAAATAATAAATTAGAAGCTCAAGTTCAAATTATCGATAATGTTCAAAAGGCTAAACAAAGTTCTACACCAGAAAAATATCAAAAGTCATACACTATTCCAGTTTACAATGATTTCGAACCCACTGACACACAAGAAACTAAAATTATTTTAACGAAAAATTTATATACTTCGAATTTAGGGGTTTCAAAAGTTGTTGATGATTTTTTTGACACTCTTAATATTAAAGGTGATTTTAAATTTTCAGATATTAAAAATTATTCACAGTTATCACAAAATTTAATTTACAACTTCTTTTACTTGCTTACAAAAGTTTTTTACAACAATCAATTTTTAAGTGCTCAAAAGAAATTAGTTCGTAGTTATATAAATGGTTCGAGTTCACGTTTATTTGTGGCTAGTCAATCTCAATTTATAGATTTTTTTCAAAAATCTATCATTGATAGTAACAAAGCTTTGGATTACTACTATTTAATTTACTATACTCATCTATTAAATATTTATAATCTGTTAAATTCATCAAATATTGATAAAAAAGGTGATAAGGATAAAATAAAACAAGTTGAAACTACTTTACAAAAATTATCTATTTCTAAATCAGATGTTGATAAAATTTTTAACAAAGCTAGGGAACAAAATTTACTTTTGCGTCAAACCATTCACAAAATAAATCCAAACTTAATAGCTCACTACTCTGATGTCATCAACTATGGCCGGAAATTGAATAAAGCTAGTCAACTATTAGGTCAAATTGCATTTTATAGCAAAAATATTCAAGACGCAAATAACAATTCTAACCCATCAACTGATTCAAAATCGGCTAAAAATCAGGTTGCAGTTGATTTTGCTTCTTCATTAGAAAAATATAATCAAGAGCAAAATCAAAGTTACAACACTAACTTAATAATTTATATAAGTGTCGCAATTATAGTTGCTGTGTTGTTGGCTGTTGTAGTGACACAACGTAGTTTTATTTTAAAAAGGAGTAAAAAATAATGATTAAAGTTGCATCAATTCTCGACTATGTTTTGCTTGCCAAAGGTGAATACCAATGACAAGAACAACAATTTTTTAGTATAAAAGGTAAAGAGGAAATTAAAGCTGTAGTAATTCAAGCAAATCAAAATCAAGCTTATTTATTGTTTAATAATCAAAAAGGTAATGTAGAAGTTGGTGATGAGCTTGTTGAAATTAAAAATTTCGACCTTGTTAGAACAGCTAACGAATTTTTTGGCAAAATTGTTGATTTTGCAGGGAATATTATTGAGCCTGCTTTTGAATATCCACTAAGTTTTGGAACAAAGCAATCATCTGCTTTTGCAACAGCGGCTTCAATTTTAGAGCGCGAAAATCTTGACCGCCAACTCTACACTGGAATTTTAGCAATTGACCTATTTACCCCAGTTGGATTTGGTCAACGTGAATTAATCGTTGGTGACCGTCAAACTGGTAAAACTCATATTGGATTAAATGCTATTATTAACCAACGAGGCACTGACACAAAATGTATTTATGTTTCAGTAGGACAAAAAAGACAAAACTTAAATTTTGTTTATAAAACACTAACTGAACATAAAGCTATGGATAACACAATTATTTTCCACGCACCATCAACAAGTCCTTTTGACCAGTATTTAATTCCTTATTTCGCTATGGCACATGCTGAAAATCTTAGTTATGAAAATGATGTGCTAATTGTGTTTGATGATCTTTCGAAACACGCTAGCGTCTATCGTGAGGTTGCACTTCTCACCAATCAACCAATTGGTAAAGAAGCTTTCCCAAGTGACATCTTCTATGCTCACTCTAAGTTATTAGAGCGTTCAGGATGTTTTGTTGGTCGTAAATCAATTACAGCTTTACCAATTTTACAAACTGTTGATGATGACATTACAGCTTTGATTTCTTCAAACGTAATTTCAATTACAGATGGACAGGTTATAACATCTAGTGCTTTATTTGCTGAAGGTAAAATTCCAGCTATAAACATTGGGTTATCTGTTTCTCGTACAGGTTCATCTGTGCAAGCTAAGAATATTCGTAGCATTTCTAAAGAAATCAACTCATTATATTACAACTATCAAAAACAAATTAAACTTTCAAAATTGGATTACGATCTTAATAAAGAAACTTCAGATTTACTATTTAAAGGAAGTCAAATTGAGAAGTTCTTAATCCAAAAAGGACATAGTTTTTATTCACAAAAGATTGTTCTTTTTGGAATTAAAATTATTTCTTGAGGATTACTCAAAAATGTTGTTGAACCTTCAAAAGTTGTTGATTTTATTTACTCTTTTGTTGAAAGTGATCAATTAGCTGCAACAATTTTTAAAAAATATGTTGACAATCAATTTGTTGATGACAAACTTGCACGAAGCTATTTTGTTAATGCCGTAAACACATTCTTAAAAGCTAATGGTGCTAAAGAACAATTAGAAATTGAAATACCTATGCCATTTATTGATGATTTGCCAGAATCAATAACTAGTGCTAAAGGAGATGAATAATGACACTTAATGGAATTGTTACCCAAATTTGAACTAACGTTGTTGAAATTAAATTTAATGATTATAACAACAAAATTCAACTTGATCAGCGTCTTGAAATGCATAATAGACAAACAATATTGGTTGTTAAAAAAATTTTAGACCAAGGTCTTGTGAGAGCAATTGTTATTTATAAAGAAAAAGCAATTTCAGTTGGCGAAGAAGTTGTAAACACTTTAGAATTTCTACAGGTTCCAGTAGGAGGTGCTGCTAAGAATCAAGTGTTCAATATTTTAGGAAAAAGTTTAAATTCACCTGGAATGAGAATTGATACTGTTAATATAAATTCTACAATTAGTTTAAGTAAGACAAAATTTGATCACACACCAAAATTACTTGAAACTGGAATTAAAGCTCTTGACTTTTTTGTACCAATTTTCGAAGGATTTAAAATTGGAATTTTTGGTGGAGCTGGGGTTGGAAAAACCGTTTTAATGAAAGAGGTTATTTTCAACGTTTCTAAACAAAAAGAAAAAGTTACTTCAATTTTTGTTGGTTCAGGTGAGCGTAGTCGTGAAGGACTTGAGCTTTATCAAGAACTTGAAGAATCTAATTTGATGGAAAAATCAACAATGTTTGTTGCTCAAATGAATGAAACTCCTGGAGCTCGTTCAATGATTGTTCCAATGGGTGTAACTTGTGCTGAATATGCTCGTGACCATAACAAAGAAGATGTTTTATTATTTATTGACAATATTTACCGTTTTATTCAAGCAACTAATGAAGTTGCTTCAGCACTTGAAAAAAATATTTCAATTGGTGGTTACCACGCAACTTTAGATAGTGATGTTTCATTTATTCAAGATAGATTGTTCCAAAATCAAAATGGTTCTATTACTTCTTTCCAAACCGTTTTCTTACCAATGGATGACCTTTCTGATCCAGCTGCTATTTCGTTATTTAGTCACTTAGATAGTTCCTTTGTGCTTTCTCGTGACAAAATGGCTCGTAACATTTTCCCAGCTTTTGACCCACTTTTATCAACATCTAATGCTGTTAGTGCAACTATTATTGGTGAAGAGCACTTTAGTGCTATTATTGCAGCCAAAAGTATTATGAAAAAATATAAAGATTTAGAAGATGTTATTTTAATTTTAGGATTTAATGAGCTTGATCAAGAAAGTAAAACTATTGTTCGAAAAGCTCTTCAATTGGAAAACTTCTTTACTCAAAACTTCTTTATGGCTGAAGCTTATACTAAAGAAAAAGGAGTTTATGTTCCACTTGCAAAAACTATTGATTCCGTTAAGAGAATTATTGCTGGTGAATTTTTAGACATTTCTCCTGAAAAATTTGCTTTTATTGGTAGTGTTGATGAACTTGTAGAAGCTAATGAAGAAAATTTAGAATAAAAACATATAAAATTTATAAAAAAAGACTTTTAAAATAGAAAAGTCTTTTTTTATGCAAAATTTTAAATAGATTAGAGTTCAAACTTAATAGATTAAATTTAAATTATTTTAGTCATTTTTATAGCATATGCTATAATTTTTGCTATATCAAGTATATAAATTTTGAAATTTTAGTAAACTATGAATAAATATAGTTTTGTTTAAAATAAATTAAGCTTGCACCTGTTATTTCATACTTGATAGCAAAATTTAATGAAATAGGGAGACAACATGATTTTTGATAAACTTGAAAATTTATATAAATACAAAAGTATTAACAAGTATTTACCAAAATTAATTAATTTTTTAGAAAATACAGAACTTAGCCAACTTCCACTAGGTAGAGTTGAAATTGAAGGTGATAATTTATTTGCTTTAAATATAGATGCTTTATCATTTGATGACAAAAGTGCTATGTATGAATATCATAAGCAATATGCTGACTTACATATACAATTAGAACCAACAGAACACTATTTTTTTGATTTTAAAGAAAATTTAAAAAATGTTATTAATGAATATGATGATGAAAAAGATGTTGCTTTTTACAAAAAAGATAGCATTAGAAATTTAGTAAGACCAATAGTTGGCGAATTTGTATTTTTCTTTCCTTGTGAAGCTCACTTACCAAAATTTACTCATAAAAAAACCAATATCCGTAAGTTAATTTTTAAATTAAAAATTGAAGATTAATAACAAGTTTCACTTATTCTACAAATTAAGTAAAAAAAGTTCAGAATGGAATTAAAGCATTTCTGACTTTTTTATTGTTAAATATTTAAATTAATTAAGCATTTTGTTTAGCTTTTGCATACAAATTGTCAAGTTGTACTTTAGAAGATTTGTCATCTTTAAATTGAAAGAATAAATTAGGATCTAATGCCTAATTTTGAATAAATAAATCATCAATTGAGTTTGTATAATCTCTATTTTTATAGCCTTTAAAATCAGGATCTTCATCTTTAGTTTTAGAACATCTGTATTAACAAGAAAAATTGGTTTGGATGTTGAAACTTGAACTCCTCCAATATTTATTAAATATTTATTTTTAATTTTTTTAGTCAATATTTAAATCTTTTACATCTATTTGAAGAGTGATGATTTTCAAATACCTTAGGTCAAGGTTTTGTGATTACGAGTAATGGCCACCTAAAAATTTCGACTTAGCAAATGTTTTTAAAATGTTCTACCGAGAACTAAAACATCTTCACCAACATGAGTGGAGAAATTAAGGAATTTTGTGTACAAAAAGTTTTAAATTCCTTATATCTTCTAGAAGCCACAAGTAAATTAGCATTTATATTTATATTATTAATACTAAAAAAAGGTATTATTTTTGTTAATTAAATTTGTTTTAAATTAAAATTATTGTCATAAATTATTATATAGAGGTGTTTATGACTACAACTAGACGTTTTTCTGTTCCAATTAAATGTGCAAGCTGTAATGTAACATTTGAAAAACTTTTTTCAAAATATGAAGATTTACAATGATTTGCAAATGTTAGTGAGAAAATTTTAAAAATTGTTGCAGATGAAGAAAAATATTCAGATGAGTTTATTGAAGAACTTCTTAAATCTGTAGGTTACGTAGCTGAAAGAATAGACTAATGAACAAAACTGACGCTTATCAAAAATTTAAGATAATAATTGAAAGCATAATTTTTCTTTTTGTATTTATAGTTTTTATTTTAGAGCAAACTTATTTTAAAATTCATGAAAGTGGCAATGATAATGTCAATAACACATTTTTAGTGCTTATTTCATTATTATTTGTTTTTGCAATTTTAGTTATTTTTTTAGAGCGAAAATACTTTTTTAGCTATAAAAATCTACTAAAAGGCATTTTTACAATGGACTTGCTAATTGCAATCGCTGGTCATTTTTCATTTTTGTATTCAGCAATTGCGTTTATCATTAAAGCTAGTCAAGGTGCAAAAGTTCATATGGAATTTTTTGAGATTTCAATTGTTTTATTTTTGTTTTTCAACGTTGGTAGATACATTGAATCTAAACTTCAAAAAAATTCTAATTCTGGACTTAAAGAATTATTAAAATTAAAAAATAAAAATTCATTTATTATAGTAAATGGTACAAAAACTGAAATTCCGACTTTTAAAATAAAACCAGGAGATCTTGTTTTTGTTGCTAAAGGTGAGTCAATTCCTGTTGATGGAACTCTTAAATCAAACTTGGCAATTTTAGACTATTCTTCAATAAATGGAGAGCCATTACCAATCAGTTTTAATCAAGGCCAAGAAATTCTTTCTGGAAGTATTAACACAGGTGAAGCTATAACAATTTTGGCTACTAAAAATTCAGCCAATTCATTTTTAATGCAAACAATCAATAGATTAGAAACAATTTTTGAACAACCTTCTAAAATTGAGAAAATTTCTTCAAAAATTGTTGCAGTTTTTACTCCCAGTGTTTTATTGTTATCTTTGACAATGTTTGTTGTTTGATTAATAATTGGATATACTTTAGGAACCGACAAAATTTACTCTATATTTACAGGGCCAAAAGATAATCCTTTTGCATCAGCAACTTATGTTGCCACAGCGGTTTTAGTTATTTCTTGCCCTTGTGCTTTTGGAATTGCGGCGCCCATTGCCATTTATTCATCTTCTATTTTGGCTTCCAAAAATAAAATTTTGTTTGGTAATGCTGGTGTTTATGAACAAGTATTACAAACAAAAACTATTATTTTTGACAAAACAGGAACATTGACTAAAGGGAAACCTATGGTTCAAGATTTCCAAGGTGACTTATCTAATTTAACTTTAATCAAACAATTAGCACTCGTTTCACAACACCCAATTTCTAAAGCTATTTCAAATTACATAGATATAAATGTGGAACATTTAAACGATGTTGTTGAAACTCCAGGAGAAGGTTTGTTTGTTGAGTTAAATAATTCTAAATATTCTTTAACCTCACTTGACTATGCTCATAAATCTGATTTTAAATTTGATTCAAAATTAGATTTTAAAAAAGTTGGAAATTATACTGTTTTTGCCAAAGACTCTAAAGTAATTGGTGTATTTTTAATCCATGATCAAATAAAAGATGACACTAAAAATGTTATTAGTAAATTACAAAATTTGGGCTATGAAACTATTATTGCTTCAGGAGACAATGAACAAAATGTTGAAAAAATAGCTACTCAAGCGGGTATTAAAAAATATTATGCAAATCTCAAACCGTTTGACAAAGAAAAATTAATAATAGATTTGAAAAAAAATAATGGTGTAATTTTTGTCGGTGATGGTATTAATGATATTTTAGCAAGCAAACAAGCCACTTTGTCAATGTCTTTTGATAATGGATCGAAATTAAATAGTTCGATTGCTGATGTTGCATTATTAGAAACAGATCTTTCTTTAGTGTACAAAACTATTTCTATTATTAAAAAAACAAATCAATTAATTAAAATCAATTTTCTTTGAGCTATTATTTTTAACTTAATATTTATTCCTTTAGCGGCAGCTGGAATTATTTTGCCAGTTATTGGAATGGTGCTAATGTTTGTTTCTTCAACATTTTTAATTTTAAATACATTATTTTTTAAAAAACGAAACGAAAAATTTTTACAAAAAAGTTTATAAATTTCAATTTAAATAAAAAACAATCTTATGTTGGGTTGTTTTTTATTTTTTTGTGATAATTAAACTACATATTAAATTTTTTATTATGTTTTTAGAGAATAAAAAAACATAATAATTTTTATAAATAATTATGTTTTTTAAATCTATTTCAGGATCGTTTAATCATGAAAGAAAAAAAATATTTATTTTTTGATCTAGAATATGCCAGCTCAAAAGCCGGAGTTCATAGCATTTGTGAATTTGGTTATGTTTTAGTTGACCAAAATTTTCAAATCTTAGATAGGAATAATTTAATTATCAATCCAAATATCTCAAATGCAGAGTGAGATTATAGGGCATTAAGAACATTGTTGAAAAGAACTAAAGTAGAGTATGAAAAGGAAAAGTCTTTTCAATTTTTCTATAAGTCTATTGTTAATTTGATTCAAAGTGCAGATTTGGTTTTAGGACACACATTGGATGGAGATGTAAAAGCGCTAAATGATGATTGTATTAAATATAGTTTAGATAGCATTGATTTTGATTTTTATGATATTAGATATTTTTATCGTGATTTTAAAAATTCAAATAAAGATACTTCACTTACAAACACTTTAGAGGAACTCCAAATTAGTGCAAATCCTAAATACCACGATGCAGAAGCTGATGCTGAAAATACAATGAAAATCACCAAAGTTATGCTAGAAAAGTTAGAAATGAGTTTAGATGAATTAATTTCACTTTCCCCTAGATCTAAAGCTAGAAATGAAAATTTTATTGTTTTAGGCATTGCTGGGAGTAGAAAGCAATGGATGTGAAAATTTAAAAATTTTTTAGAATCTAGCGAAGATATAGATATTAGTGAGCAATGGACTCTTCGTTTGCTAGATGCTTTTATAGAAGCGTGTCAACCACTCGAAGGTAACAACCAGCAAGTTTTAGCAAAACAGTCAATTTATTTATCGATTTATAAAATAAAAACAAAATTAAAACACACACTTAATTTAATTCAATTTATAGTAAATTTAGGTGGTAAAGTTGTGTTAGATAAAAAAGAAAGCAATATTTTTGTTACACAATGCGATTATGAAACCGATGAATGTGCAGATATTGCATCTGTTCAACAACTAAATGAAGAAGAAAAAGATAAATTTATTCAAATTATTCAATATCATGATTTTTTAAAATTATTAAATATTACATCAGAAACCTTAGATAATCTTCCAATGGTTAATTTTGATTGTCTTTGAAAAATTCAAAATCCCTCAATGTTTAGATGATTACAACCGGCTTTTCATATATTAAAACCGAATCAAATTATTGCTTTTGATTTTGCTACATATAGAGCAAATTGTAAAAAAAAAAAAAAAAAACACGAATTAAATTCGTGTTTTTTAATAAATCAAAATTAACTATTTTACTACTTTACCATCAATTTCGAATTTACGACTTAGTGTTTTGCTTCCAGTTTCTGTAACTAAAACAACATCTTCGATTCGAACACCACCTAAACCTTCAATATAAATTCCAGGTTCAACTGTAATTACCATTCCAGGTTCTAAAATAGTTTTAATATCTTTTCCTACAACAGGAAGTTCGTGAATATCAATCCCAACTCCGTGTCCTGTTGAGTGAACAAATTTATCACCATAACCTTTTTCTATAATATAGTCACGGCAAGCTTTGTCTACTAAACCAACTTCAATTCCAGGTTTTACAGTCTGGCGTCCTTTTTGGGCAGCTTCTTGAACAATTTGAAAAATTTCTAATTTTTTTGGGTCAAAATTTTCTTGTTGTTCAAATACAATTGTTCTTGTAATGTCAGCACAATAACCTTTATAAAGAGCACCAAAATCAATTTTTAGTAAATCATTTGAAATGATTTTTGATTCTCCAGCTCTGTGGTGAGGCATTGCTGAATTTGCTCCAGTAGCAATGATGCTATCAAAAGATTCTTTATCAGCACCTAATGATTTCATTGCAGAATTTAAAATAATATCAAATTCTTTTTCTTTCATTCCAACTTTTAAATTAGGTATTGATTTTTCAAAAGCTTCTAGTGAAATATCAACAGCTTTTTGAATTTTTGCAACTTCATCATCAGTTTTTAAAATTCTTCATTGATGAGCGCTTAGTTGCTCAAATTGTGCATCTTTGAATCAATTTTTGATACGCCCAAATTCACCAATAGTTAAATACTCTTTTTCAAGCCCGATTTTTTTGTAAGAATCAACTTTTGATTTTATAAAAGCATCCAAATTTTCTTTATTAAGTAAGTGAATCTCAGCATTTTGTGCATTTTTCCTTGCAGCTTCAATGTACCGACTATCTACAAAAAGGTGGTTTTGATTTTTTTCAATAAACAAAATACCATCTGAAGTATTGATTTTACTTACTCATAATCGTGTTTGATAAGCAAAAGATATAACTACGTCTAATTTGTGTGTAGAAAAATCTTTATCTAAATATTTACGATTCATTATTTTTTCTCTTTATGAGTAGTGTGTTTATTGCACTTTGGACAATGTTTTGACATTTCAATTTTGTCAGGTGTGTTTTTTTTATTTTTTTTGCTAATGTAATTTTCCATTTTACAATCTTCACATCTTAAGGTAAAGCCATCTCTTGCCATAAAATCTCCTTTGAAATAAACTTAAACATTTAAAGTGTAAATTATACTATTTACAGCATAAAAATAATAAGTTTTCTTATTAAAAACTTGTTATTTTCTATAATTTTAATTTAAAACTAATATTTTTTTAAAAAAAAATAAAAAAAAAGAAAAAACAAAGCATATATAACACTTGCTTTGTTTTTGAATGAGGACTTAATATCAAAACATGTA